>PEWW01000194.1:0-2393 GCA_002779345.1 Candidatus Omnitrophica bacterium CG07_land_8_20_14_0_80_50_8
ACGAAGGATGGGGGTGGGGAGTGAGATTGGGTTTGGGATGAGTGGTGGGGATGGGGAGCGAAAGACGAAGAACGAAGGACGACGGACGATACACGAGGGATTGAGGGTGAGTTGTGAGTAGTGAGTTTGGGATGAGTGGTGGGGATGGGGAAGGACGACGGACGGGGTGGGTGGTTGGTGTGAGTTTGGGGTGGGGCGTGGGGATGGGGAGTAGAGGATGGTTAGTTCGTTTCAGGATCTGGATGTTTATAAGCGACTTTACGCTGCCATGTTGACGGTCATGACGAAGGTGATCGTAAAATTGCCAGCTCACGAAAAATTTGATCTCGCGGACCAGATGAAGCGTGCGTGCAAAGCACCGCTTGCTATTTTGGCCGAAGGATATGCCAAAAAACATTATCAGAAGGACTGGATAAAATATATCAACGATGCGATGGGTGAGTGTAATGAAATGATGGTGCATTTAAGCATATGTCGCGATCTATATTCGAAAGAAGTCCCGAAATCTATGAGTGATGAATTAATAAAAGAATATGATGTCAGCGGAAAACAACTCTACCGTTTAGCTCAAAGCTGGAAGAAAAATGTCTAGTTCACAACTCACCCCCACACAAAGGATTTTCGTCCAATCGTTGTTTTGATTTTGCTCGTTATTACGCTGGCCATTGTTCACCTCGTTCCCAGACCCCAATACACCTCCCCGGATGTGCTGTCGACGTTCAAAATTCCTACTGAGATGAAGTACTGGCGCAGCCAGGATGTTTCAGGGGAGCTCAATGTCAGGGACAAACGCTATGCTTTTGTGAGCCGAATTTTAGCTGGGCAATATGTCAATGACTTGGGTGAATCTTTGATATTAATGGTCTTAGACGCAGGGAACTTTCATCACCCGAAGGTTTGTTTTGGCTCATCCGGTTTTCATCCAATGCCTCAAGAGGATATCAAAGTCGATGTGCGCGGGAAGAAACTCAATGTGAAATCAATCTATATGCAAAAAGGCGCAGAGAGTGTCCTTGTAGTTTACTGGATCACTATCAATGGCCGACCGGTAGATTGGACTCAGCAGAAATTTGTAGAGTTATATTATTCCCTTATCGGCAAGCAAAAGACCGGCTTCATGGGTCGACTCGATATACCGGTTCCCACCGGAAATATTTCCGCAGCAACTGAACTCGCCAAAGGATTCATTAAAGACATCTCTAAAGAGCTTTCTAAGGAAGAAGCCGGATCGCTCTTCGGTAAAGCCCTAGGCTGAACGGAACGTAGCACGTAGGACGTAGACGAATAATGTCACTTGAAACTATACGTATTATAATATATAATCTATACGTATATAGGAGAACCTAGATGGCAGGCACTGTTTCAAAGTCAAAATTGACATTGTGGGTTGATAAAGAAACCAAACGATTCGGTAAAGCATGGGCTAAGGAGCACCGTGAATCGTTATCTGGGCTATTTTCGAACTACCTAGTGAGATTAAAAGCCTCGGCAAAACCGGAACCGCTAACACCCTTAGTTCAGAAACTGAGCGGTGTTTTGAAAGGCCGCAGGCAGAGCCAAGCGACTTACCAAAAACATCTCGAGAAAAAATATTTTGGCGCCTAGACTTCTCATTGATGTGAACGTGATCCTTGATGTCGCAGGTGAGAGAGAACCTCATCGGGAATCTTCTCAAAAGATATTATCAATGATCGAAGAAAAAAAGGCGCACGGTTTCGTGAGTGCGATTTCTTACCCTATCCTTTATTATCTATTGCAGCGAGACATCGGACATGGCAGTGCGCGCGAATTTCTAACGGTTCTCTCGGAGCTCATGTCTATTGTCCCTACGGATAAGGCTGTACTTGAAAGGGCGGTGAGCGTGGAGACAAATGATTACGAAGACGCTATCCAAACAGCTTCGGCCGAAGCCTGCCGCGCTGATTTTATTGTCACACGCGATGCGGGTGGTTACAGAAAATCTTCAGTGAAAGCAATTACGCCCTCGGAGTATTTGGCGAGTTTTCCAGTATAGTTTCCCACGACAAAAAGGGTCAGAGCTTGAAACATGAAAATGCGGTACACGTAAGGAGTAGTGAGTAGGGCGTGTTACGTAGCACGTAGCACGTGGCACGTAGGACGTAGGGAGTGGGGCGGGGTTACCCGCTTTTTTGCCACTAATCCCAATCAAACCGGCTGGTGAATTATTTTTTCTTGCGATTACGGAATTTAGCTATACCAAGAACTCCGGTTACCGGACGACGTCCGTGGGCGGTAGACCAATTGACCGGACATCGTCCGGACAAGTGGCAACGCGCGGTGACCGTACGTTTGAACCGCACTTTCTGACGGCGATTGAGATAGATAGAGCGGATACGCAGCACGTGGAACGTCGGGAGTGGGACGGGAAGACG
>PEWW01000194.1:2411-4816 GCA_002779345.1 Candidatus Omnitrophica bacterium CG07_land_8_20_14_0_80_50_8
GATCAAAAAAAGATCTCGTCCGTTTTTTTTAATCTTGAGGATCCCGAGACCCTCCGTCTATTCAACCAATCCGATGAAAAGCTATTTTATCTTTTGACGCATTCAGGAAAAGTAGTTTTTATAGATGAGTTTCACTACTTGAAAAATGCCTCAAGGTTATTCAAAGCCATTTTTGACGGCCATAAAAAAGTAAAGATCTATGCCTCGGGATCATCTTCCATTGAGATCCACAAGCATCTCAAAGAAAGCCTAACGGGCCGCCGGCGCTTGATCTCAGTTTTTCCGTTGTCGTATTTAGAGCTCAAAACTCAGTTTGGCGCTAAAACCGCCGATCATTATTTTCAGTTTGGCGGCTTGCCGGGTGTGGCGCGGGAGTCCAGCCGACAAGACCGCATTCGATCGTTGAGCGACATCGTGCAAGCTTATATATTGAAAGATATTAAATCGCTCGTTAAAGAGGAAAATATCAGGGCTTTTAATACGCTTTTATATTTGATCGCCGAAAATCAGGGTTCGCTGGTCAATGTGGACAGCCTGGCCGGGCAAATAGGCCTCACAGCGCGGAGTGTTCAGAAATATTTAGACATCATGGTGCATACGTACGTACTGCACATACTGCCGAGTTTTTCCAGAAACCTTGGAAATGAGCTCAGGAAATCAAAGAAATATTATCTTTATGATCTGGGGATCAGGAATGCGTTGCTTAAAGATTTTAGGCCGCTTAAGGCAAGGAACGACAAAGGCGCGATGATGGAAAGCGCCGTATTTTTGAACCTTATTCAGAATATTCAGCCTAATGAAGAATTGAGATTTTGGAGAACCCAAGATGGCCGCGAGGTAGACTTTGTTTTATTGCGTGACCGCCAGCCGATTCCGATCGAGGTTAAAATGTCTGCCGCGATCAATGAGGTTCCGGCGGGGATGAGATCGTTTTTAAGTAAATATCCCGAAGCAAAATTTGGTGTTGTTTTTACTGAGGCCACGGAAGGCAACGCCTATTTTCAAAAGATCCCGATCTATTATCGCAAAACGGACGACGTCGGGGTTACCGGACGACGTCCGTGGGCGGTAGACCAATTGACCGGACATCGTCCGGACAAGTGGCAACGCGCGGTGACCGGACGTTGTCCGGTCTACGGTCGATCCGGTCGAAACGGGCGTTGACTTGACAAAAGCACACTAGGGATATATACTTATCAATATTGATACGTATGTATATTTAGATGAACGGTGGCACTATGGACTACGAGGCAATTAAAAAATTAGGCAATAAACTGTATTTTACCGTACAGGATATGGCTTTGGTCATGGGGATAACAACGGCGTCGGCGCACGTTGCCTGCAGCCGCTATGTAAAAAAGGGCCTGTTTTTAAGGATAAAGAACAATTTTTATGTTCTTGACCAAAACTGGGAACGGTTTTCCGAGCTAGAAAGGCTGCAGATAGCCAATTATCTACAGGTGCCGTCGTATGTGTCGTTCATGACGGCGCTTGTTTATTATGAAGTAACGACTCAAGTTGCGCGTGGGTTCGTTGAATGTGCCTGTCTTAAACGGTCTGTGTCATTCGACGCAAAAGAGTCAAAGTTTAATTACATTAAAATAAAAAGGGACTATTATTCCGGATTTTTAAAAAAGAACGGAATTTTTATCGCGTCACCCGAAAAGGCGTTTATCGACTCCGTCTATCTGACTTCGTTCGGAAAGTACGCTTTGGACACGGATGCGCTTGATATGCGGAAGTTAAATATAAATGTCGTGAAAAAGATCGCTCGGGTTTTTCCTAAAAAAACGCGCGAGCTTGCGGACAAGCTATGCAGAACCTGATGAAGCAGGAACAATTTGAGCTTGAGGTGCTTGACCGGTTAAAAAGCGGCCGGTTTCTTGATCCTCTGGTTTTTGGCGGAGGCACAATGCTGAGATTGTGCCATGAACTTAATCGGTACTCCGTCGATCTTGATTTTTGGATCGTTAGGCGCACAGATGAAGCAGCATGGTTCAAAGATCTTAAAAAATATCTGTCCGGATTTTATACGCTCACCGACGGCATGAACAAACGTTATACGCTCTTATTTGAACTGAGGTCCCCGGAATATCCCAGAAAGCTTAAACTTGAAATAAGAAAAGACGCCCGCTCCGTACGTACCGAGCAGATGATCGCCTATAGCGCGCATTCGAATTTGCAGGTTTTGCTGACGGTCGTGACTTTGGAGGATATGATGCGGTCGAAGATCGAGGCATTTTTGGACAGACGCGAAATCCGGGATCTTTTTGATATGGAGTTCATGCTGAAGAAGGGCATTGCGCTTGCGGCGTCAAAAGAGGATTTGGAAAAATTGCGGCAGGGGATCAAGTCGATGACGAAGAAGGATTATTCTGTAAAGCTCGGACAGCTTCTGGAGGCGG
>PEWW01000077.1:0-9528 GCA_002779345.1 Candidatus Omnitrophica bacterium CG07_land_8_20_14_0_80_50_8
GCCCCAACGCTTCTTTGTATTCCCTCACTTCCCCGACGCGGCTGCCTCCTCCGATAAAGTAGAAGAGAAGGAGGCAGCCGCGTCGGGGAAGTGAGGGAATACAAAGAAGCGTTGGGGCTAAAAAATATTATTCAATTGGACTATCAACCGTTGGAGACGCTTGCGCATTCATTATCTGCGGCGGATCTGCACGTCGTAACCATGGGCGAGGCGTTCGTGGGTATTGTCCATCCGTGCAAATTGTACGGGATCCTCTCGGCGGGGCGCCCCTTTGTTTTGATCGGCCCTGATGAAAGCGCTGTGGGCGACGTGATCCGCCAGACGGGCTTGGGTACACAGGTGAAGCCTGGAGACGTGAAGGGCCTGGTTCAAGTGGTGGAAACCGCCCGGCGGCGTTTGCTATCTGAAAGGGAAGAGATTTGCCGCCGAAGTGTCCTCCTTAAGAATGAGCGTTTTAGTCAGGCCGTTCTGTGCGGCCGGCTGGCGAATCTTATCGAGGGTTTTGGACGTTCATCCGGCTGGTCCGAAGCCCACGCTTGAAGGATTGGTGATTCTGATCAAATTTTATGGCATAATAGCGGCCGGTTGTCTGGGTGGCGCCGTAATAAGTACGGAGCGTGCGTTTATGAACTGTTCGAACATGGGGAAGGGTACTAAATGAATGAGACCCTAACGATTTTTTGGTTGAATGCTATTCTTTTTGCCGTGGCTGCGGTTCTATGCTATTTATTGACCCAGCTTTTTATCCGTGTCTCTTATTGGTTTGACCTCTTAGACTATCCGACCGACCGCAAAAAACACGCCCATCCGACCCCGTTTCTCGGAGGGGTGAGTATTTTTGTTTCGTTTTGGACCGTTGTGTTTCTGGGGATCTGGGCCACCTATTTTTTTAATCATGAAATACATCGTTCGGAAACTTTGCGTCAGATCCTGTCTCAGGTACTGCGTCTTTCTCCGAAACTGATCGGGATCTTTCTGGGAAGTCTGGTAATATTGATGGTAGGTCTTGCCGATGATAAGTTTCATTGGAAGCCCCTCGAGAAATTGATCGGCCAGATGATCGCCGCGCTGATACTGATGAAATTTGGGGTGACCGTTAATCTTATTGCTGAGTTTGGCGTACTCGGGTACGTCATTACGTTTGTATGGATCCTTTTAATCATAAACGCTTTTAACTTTATCGATTCGCTGGACGGGCACTGCGCGGGCATTGCGATCATCTCTTGTACCATGTTTTTTTGGCTGGCTCAGATCATCGACCAGCCGATGGTGGGGCTCTTCCTGATTTCTTTTGCGGGTATCCTCATCGGTTTTTTCCCGAACAATTTTAAGCCGGCTAAAATTTTTCTTGGGGACAACGGAAGCTTGCTCGTCGGCTATATGATGGCTGCGTTCACGCTTCTTTGCCGTTACCAGAGTCCGCGGACTAGTTATGTCACGTTTTTCATTCCGGTACTGATGTTCGGCGTGCCGATTTACGACACCTTGTCCGTGATCGTGGCGCGCTTAAGCCGCGGAACGCCTCCGTGGGAAGGAGACCGGAATCATTTCGCTCACCGACTTGTCAAAATTGGCATGGGGGACCGGGCGGCGGTGATCTTTTCTTATTTCGTCGCGTTCACCATCGGTCACGTGGCGATTCTCACGACCCAGGTTAGCGCTTTTGGGGAGGTTTTGATCGCTATTATTTTTGTTTCCATCATTGGAGTGATCGCCTTTTTGGAATTTTACGCGGCTCATAGAATTCGACTCATGGAACAGCTGGCAAAAAAAGGAAACCGTCGGCGCACGGATATTTGGCAGAACAAGGAGAGCGGCTCTTGAATATTTGTCATCGGCCCTGGGGACATTACGAGATTTTGCGAAAGGGAACCGGTTTTGAGGTCAAGCTACTCGAGCTTGACCCCTCTTTGCGTTTCAGCCTACAAAAACACTTTCGACGGTCCGAAAAGTGGATCGTGGTTTCTGGCGAGGGGATTGTCGAACTCGGCCAACAAAAGATTTCTATTAAAAAAGGTTCTTTTATCGACGTGCCCATCGGAGAAATTCACCGCGTCTACAATACCGGTAAAGTTCCGCTTGTCATCATCGAGGTTCAGATCGGCGACTATCTGGAGGAAGACGATATCGTCCGTTTCGAAGATGATTTTGGCAGGGTAACCCCCAGTTCGCCCGCTTAACACCCTCGAATTCCCAAGATTAGCAAGATTAAATTGTTGTTGACAAGATTACCCTATATGTTACAATTTCAGAACCTATAGCACTTACAGTAGTTACTGGAAGTGCTTGATTTTCTCTCAAGAGGAAAATGTCTATGCCGGAAAAAAATAATCACTTTGTAACCGCTAAGGATATTTGTAGAAAATATAAAGTTCCTTATCCCACTATCAACCATTACACGGACCTGGGTTTTCTTGCGATCATCAAGCGCGAAGGCAATAAAAGGATGTATGACGACAAACAGGTCCGGAACCGCTTGAGTCTCATTTCTAAAATGATGAACGAGGGCTATCCCTTGCGTTTGATCCGTAAAAAGATCGTCGCCAGAGAAGGGGGGTTGTGACATGATCCCACCGCCTTCGGCGGATTTACGCGCCGCTCACTTGACCTTTAGTGTTCTCGCGGCGCAAAAGGAGGTGGTGGGATGAGCTACTATTGAGTGCTGGGGTTTGAGAAAGAACCGTTTTCGACCAGCCCTGACCCTGAGTTTTTTTATTCTTCGCGTGAGCACGAGCGCGCGTTGACCAATGTCCTTATCGAATTAAGACTCAAGCGCGGCCTAAGTGTGGTGCTGGGAGATGTGGGAACCGGAAAAACCACGCTTTCCAGAAAACTCATACAGGATTTAAAAAACCGCGAAGATTGCTTGTTCCATATCATGCTGGATCCTATTTTTGAAAATAACACGCTGTTCATGCAGTCTCTTGTCAGAGATTTTAGCATGCTTCCCGAAACTAGCGGGCAGACACTGTCCATGACGGATTTGCGGGAGCGGCTTGAGCGCTTTTTATTTCAAAAAGGCGTCGTTGAAAATAAAACCGTGATTCTCATTATTGACGAGGCCCAAAAGTTGAACGCGACTTCACTGGAGGCGCTCCGGGTCCTTTTAAACTATGAGACGAATCAGTTTAAACTGCTTCAGCTGGTTCTTTTGGGTCAGATCGAGCTTTTATCGACGCTTCGCGGGCTCCCTAATTTTTTAGACCGTATCAGCTTTAAAACGCTGTTAAATCCGTTTGATTACGGCGAGATGAAAGAAATGATCTATTTTCGTATAGGACAGGCGGGGTATCACTCCAAAATGGATTTGTTTTTGGAGGAAGCGCTTAAGGAGATTTATCACTACAGCAAGGGTTACCCCAGAAAGGTGACGATGCTTTGCCACCGGGCTTTAAAAGAGATGTTGATGCGGAACAAACCGGTGGTTGACGGCAGAATAGTTTCCGAACTAATTCAAGATGAGGTCCATTCCGGATGGCAGATGACAGACCGGTTACTCCAGAAAACCAGCTACTAAAGCTGATCGAGGGTTCCGAGAAGGACGCTCCGGGATCCTTGGACGAGGTACGTCTCAAACGCACGACGATGAGCCGATTGTCTTTCGGATCCATTTTTGGGCGTTTCGCATTCTTGAAGCGGACGGCCCAAAAGCGGATCAAGAGTCCGCGCAAAATGGCGGTCAGCTTTACTTTGGTCAACCGGATTTTGTTGGCGGCCGTGGTGGTTGCCTTGGTTTATGTCGCGAGTGATACACTCGCCTCGGCGCTTAGTTTGACGCATCCGTCGAATATCCTGCCCCAAAAAGAAAAGGGCTTAAGGAACCTTGAAGGCAAGGTCTCGCCATTAAAGGAAGCCAGTTACTATCTGCAGAAGATGAATTCGAGGGATATCTTCAAAGAATATAAGGAAGGCGAGACAAAAAAAGAAAAAAAAGAGGCCAAACCCATCGAGGAGAACGACGCGGTGAAAAATTTGGCGTTGGTCGGGATCTCCTGGTCCGCTGACCCCGATGTCATCATTGAGGACAAGGCTGCCCAAAGAACTTATTTTGTGAAGCGCGGCCAGAGGGTGGGTAATAACGTTAAAGTGAACGCGGTATTCAAGGATAAAGTGATTCTAAGCATCGACGACCAGGAATTTGAGCTGAGATGACCCCACCACCTGTTTACAACGATCGCCGTGCGATCGGCCGCATTCGCGGCCAAATAAGTGGTGGGGTGATGAAGAGCCTCCTATTTAAAATAGGTGTCCTCTTAACAGCCGCATTGGTGGTTTTTTACCAGCCCTCCTTGTATGCCGAAGACGGGTCTGTAGCCGCAGACAATGCTTCACCCACCGATTCCTCCTCCGCGGAAAAAGCGCCGGCAGCCGACGCCGCCGCCGACGAAAATTCATCCGTTGCTCCGCAAGGTAGTTTTACGAGCTTTTCCGGTTCCGGGGTCCCCGCCGACCAGCAGATTCAGCCCGGCAGTCTGGGGCTGAATGAAAAAGTGTCTCTTGATTTGAGAAATATCGAAGTCTCCGACGCGATACGTTTTGTCGCGCAAAAAGGAGGACTGAATCTTGCCGTCTCAAAGAACGTCTCAGGCCGCGTCCAGCTCTTGTTGAACGATGTGCCGGTCGGTGATATTTTAGACATTATTTTAATCACAAACCAGCTGGCCTATGAGAAACGCGGGGACATTTATTACATCATGACAGAAACCGAATTTAAGGAACGGTTCGGAAGAAAGTTCTCGGACACTCGCAAAATAAAAGTATTTCGGTTAAAATATGCCATACCGGATCAGGCGTTCGCGCTGTTTGAAATTTTAAAAAGTGAAATCGGCCGTCTTCTGGTCGACCCGGAGTCCGGCACGGTACTCGTGATGGACGCGCAGGAGAACATTGACCGCATGCAGTCTGCGCTCGACGGACTTGAGCAAAAAAGAAGTATCAAGGTCTATAGCTTGAAATACGCGAAGGCGTTGGACGTAGAGACACGCCTGAAGGCACAGCTGGATAATAAGAAGGTCGGTTTGATCAGCGCGGACGAGCGCACCAATCAGGTGATCGTTGAAACGTTGTCCGAAAGAATGGAAGATATCGACAACCTAGTCCGGTTGCTTGACGCGAAAACCAAAGAAGTGCTGATCGACGCCAAAATTATCAAAATCACGATGACCAACGATCTTCACACCGAGATCAAATGGGAAGGTTTGGAAGGCAAGCTTACGCAATACGGAAACATGTTTTGGAGCAATCACCCCTTTAGCCCCGTCGCGCGGGCAGGTCAAAGCTTTGTGGAAAATTTCACGACCATTGCTCCTACGGCAAATCCTCCGGCCGGATCCAAAAACGCGCTGACGGAGAATTTGTTCTTAGGCCTGGTAGACGGGAACAATTCTTTTGAGGTGCTCATTAATTTCCTAAGGACACTGGGCGAAGCCAAGCTTCTTTCCAATCCAAAACTGGCTGTCGTAAATAATCAAGAAGCCAAGATCCACGTGGGGCAAAAGCAGGCCTATGTGACGACCACGACCACGACCGGATCCAATACGACCACGACGGCTGAAGCGGTCACGTTCGTGGATGTGGGCATTCAATTGGCCGTGACTCCGACCATCAACGACGATGGGTTTGTGACGATGAAGATCAAACCGGAGGTATCCAGCGTTGTCGATACGTTGACGACGCCCAGCGGCAACAAAATTCCGATCATTGACAGCTCTTTGGCTGAGACTTCGGTGATGGTAAAGGATGGCGTGTCCATCATTATCGGCGGCTTAAGGAGGGACGAAGACGTCGTGACCAGGAAGAAGATCCCGATCCTTGGGGACCTGCCGCTTCTAGGCGCGCCGTTCAATTCCACGACCAGCAAAAAGTCGCACACGGAACTCTTGATCCTCATCACGCCGCATATCGTTTACGGGGACGATGTTATGACGGGTGAGAGAAAAGCGGCAGACCGCCCCTACATGACGTATTCGGATTATGGCGCGGTCAACCCGGGCGGCGGCAAAGACACGGTCGTAAAGACGCCTCCGGTGGTGCACTCATGAACCTTCAGCTGATCACCCATACACTGCAGAAATTGCGATCGATGATAAAACTTCCGTCCTTGATCCTGATCGCCGCGGTTCCGCTGGCGTCCCTGGCGGGGGCCTCCCTTTTGGCTAAACACAACGAAAAGAACATCGATAAGAAGTACCTTCAGATGGCCGTCAAATACGACCGGATGGACAAGGCGGATCAGGAATTGAAGAAAAAGTATGACAATTTAGAAGCGGACCGAAATAACATATTGGAACAAACGAAGAGTCTTCTGGCCCAGAAGGCGAATGTCGAAGAGCTCAAGCGGTCCCTCGAGGATACGCAGAAAGCCAACGAGATCGTGTCCTTGCAAAAAGATAAATTGCACCAGGAAAACGAGAGGCTTAGGACTGAGCGGGAAATGCTGGCGGAAAACTTTAACCGGTTAAAAGAATCCTTTGACGGCCTGGTGGAAAAGCAGAAGGCCCTATTGAAGGAATCCGAGAGCTTAAAGACCCAGCTGCAGGGGAAGGTGGAGAACAGTGTGCAGTTCAAGAAAGTCGATGGCGAGAATAAGGCGCTTAAAGTAAATATTAAAAATTTGAATGACACAATAAAAATATTGAACAACCAACTCAAAAAAGCCGAGGACCGGATAAAGAAGATCAATGGCAGGGATGTGAAGTTCGGGCAACAGCTAGAGGCCGCCCGAAAGAGTTTGAGGCAGGTCGTCGCCGAGAAGGAGCGGCTGATCAAGGTCAACCAAGATATGAATAAAGCGGTCGCGGTGGCGCCCGACCGGTTCAGGAATATGGCCGAGGAAAACAAGAAGCTTCTCTCGGAAACGGCTGAAATGCACTACAACTTGGGTGTTTTTTATACCGAAAACAAAAAATACACGATCGCGGTCAAAGAATTTCAGCGGGCGCTCGATTTTAATCCCAACAACGCGAAAGTTCACTACAATCTGGGGTATCTCTATTCTGAGGAATTTGATAGGCATGACGAGGCGCTGGCGCACTTTAAGCGGTTTTTGGAGATAGATCCGAACTCCAAAGAATCCAATGAGGTGCGAAGCTATATGCTCGTCAGGCAGACGTACGGGGACAAAATCGCCAACACAAAATAACACATTTTTTCTTGACTTTTAAATCTCAAAAAATAAAATAAAGTTCATATATGACCCCACCGCCTCCTTTTATGTTGAAAGAACAAACGAATCCACTTTTGGTGGATTCGAGCGCCGCTTGTCTTATTTTTGTAGTTTTAACGGCGCAAAAAGAGGTGGTGGGGTGATAGAAGCTAAACAGCTAGTCATGTGTTACGGCTCTACCCGCGCGCTGAACCAGGTCTCTTTCAAGATCAACCCAAATGAGATCGTCGGGCTCTTAGGCCCTAACGGCGCCGGCAAGACCACCCTCATGCGGATCTTGACGACTTTTATTTATCCGACGCAAGGCACGGCGGTGGTGAATGGATTCGACATCTTAAAAGACCCTTTGAATGCCCGAAAAAGCCTGGGCTACCTGCCCGAATCGCCTCCTCTTTACACCGACATGCGCGTGGATGAATTCATCGGTTTCATCGGGCGGGCGAGGGGGCTCTCCGGTGCTTATTATAGGGAAAGAAAAGATTGGGTTGTTGAGGCCTGCGGAATTTCAACGGTTTGGAAACACACTATCAATGAATTGTCGCTGGGTTTCAGACAACGCGTCGGCTTGGCGCAGGCGTTGCTTCATGACCCCAAGGTGGTTATTTTAGACGAACCTACCTCGGGCCTGGACCCGGTGCAGATCATAGGGATAAGGAACCTTATCCAAGAGCTTTCCAAGACCAAGACCATCCTTTTTTCGACGCACATTTTGCAGGAGGCTTCGGCGGTTTCTCATCGGATATTGATCATCAATCAGGGCCGTTTGGTCGTGGAAGGAACGCCGACGGAGCTTCGCGCCGCGAACGTTAAAAAAGAGGAACTTTTCCGTTTGACCCTCGACGCGAATAAAGCCGAGGTCGAGGCCGCGTTTTTATCGATCCCTTCCGTAAAACGAATCGTATTTCAGGAAGAATACCAGGGGTCTCCGCGTTTTCTTATAGCCGCTCATGCGTACACTGACGTCGTCAAGGCCGTCAATGAAGTTATCCGCGCGAGGAATTGGACGCTCAAGGAGCTGTCCCGCCAAGAACCGTCGCTTGAAGAGGTTTTTCTGGACACTTTTAGGAAGTCGGACAAGAAGGAAAAAAATTAGCATGGGGAACTTTGTCACGATCTTTAGGCGCGAGCTCGGCGCCTATTTTAATTCCGCGATCGCTTATATCTTCCTGATCGTTTTCATTTTATTTGCCGACGGTTTGTTCATGCTTCAGTTTTTCCAGATCGGCAAAGCTGACATGAGGATGTTTTTCGGCTCACTGCCGTTTATCCTCACGATCTTCGTGCCGGCCATCTCTATGCGTTTATGGGCGGAAGACAGACGAGGAAATACCTTTGAGCTTTTGTTGACGTTTCCCATGAGGCCGACGGAGTTGGTGCTTGGCAAGTTTTTTGCGAGTTTTGTTTTTTATCTTTTCGCCCTGGCGTCGACTCTGACGATCCCCGTGATGCTTCAGTGGATAGGCCATGCGGATCCCGGGCCGATCCTGGGCGGATATTTGTCTGCGGCGCTTATGGGCGGCGTGTTCCTGGCGCTGGGAATATTCATTTCAGGTTTGTGCAAAGACCAGATCATCGCGTTTATTCTGACGATGCTTTCTTCATTCGCGTTGTTTTTTGTGGGGACGGATCTGGCGGCATCGGCCCTCGACGGTTGGATCACGGGTTTTGGCAGTTTTATAAAGGCTTATGTCGGCCTCGCGAGCCATCTGGGAAGTCTCAGCAAAGGCGTGATTGATCTCGGGGACGTCGCTTATTTTTTAATTGTCGGCTTTGTGTTTTTATTCCTCAACGGTCTGTCGCTGGAAGGCCGTTTTCGGCCAAAGGCCAAGCTTGTATTCTCGTCGGCCGTGGCCGTGTGCGCCGTTTCAACGGTTCTCGTCAACTGGCTGATCCATGATCTGCCGCTAGGCAGGGTGGATACCACTGAAGGCCAGTTTTATACGATTTCAGAGGCTTCCTCAAAAATTCTAAAGACGCTCAAGGCGCCCGTGCAAATCAAACTTTATATCTCGCCGGTGGAGTCCATGCCGACGGCGCTTAAGACGCTTGAGCGTGAGGTGACCGACAAATTGGATGAGCTGAAAGTCTCCTCGAACGGCAAACTGGATTACCGCGTGATCCATCTGGAGCCCGCGGAGAAGGAGGACGAGACCTCCAGGGAAAAATTGAAGAATGAGGGTGTGGCTCCGTTCCAGGTGGAGTCCGTGCAAAAAGACGAAGTCGGCGTCAAACTCATCTATTCGACCCTCGTCATTGAATATAAAGAAAAAACCCAGGAAGTGATCCCCCGGATCGTGCCGCAAGCCATTCAGGACCTCGAATACCAGCTTTTGTCGCGTATTTACAAGATGACGCTCGAAGAG
>PEWW01000077.1:9701-10142 GCA_002779345.1 Candidatus Omnitrophica bacterium CG07_land_8_20_14_0_80_50_8
TCCGAGCATGCCCATCTCGCCTTGAATCAGCAAACCTACCTCATCCGCAACATCGTAATACTCAGGCGCAGGCACATAAGACTGGCAACGGACATAGTTATAGCCGTAGTCCTTAAGGGCAGTTAATTTCTTCCTCCATCTATTCCGGTCCGTATCCGGACTACCGGTCTCCGGATTGATGGCGAAGTCTCCGGTGCCCCTCAGATAATAAGGCTGGTCATTGATAAGAAAATGCTTTCCTTTGGTCGAAATCCTTACAAATCCAACCCGTTCTACCAGGGCGTCAAGAATCTCTTCCCCGCGGTAGAGGAGGGCATCCACCCGGTAAAGGTTTGGTTCATCCGGAGACCAGAGTTTCGGAGAGGGGATTGGTAAGTCAAAGCGTATTTCTCCTGTTTTGCTCATATTTTTGGTAATTTCCGCTACCGGATTGCTGGCAGA
>PEWW01000008.1 GCA_002779345.1 Candidatus Omnitrophica bacterium CG07_land_8_20_14_0_80_50_8
CGTTCAAGATAGCAGGCCTCCAATACGATCTGAATATCCGGCCGGGTGACAGATCGGTTTCGATCAAGGAACAGCATCAGGTCCGGGCTCCGATGGATTATACGAAGATCCTTGGGGTCATGGACGAGCGGACGAGCCGGTATGTGACCGGGGCGGGCTACAGCTACATGAGCGCGCTGGGATTCGTAGACAGGTTTGAGGAGGGTTTTGCTTTGAACGGCGACTATGAGGGCGACTATTACAGCCAGTGGCCCAACGTGGAGTTTTTGACATTAGGTCGGAGAGAGCAAGGTTCGGGCTACCTGTACAGCCCCGCAGAATTGGCATTGGGCTATAACCTGACTTACGGGCAAGACGACGGACAGGGTTATTCCAATGATTGGTTCTCCAATTATGATTATGTCCGGATGACCCAGCACTACGCAGATTACGATTACACTGATTCAAGAGCTCAGAATGCGTATGTGTATGACAGTGCAACCAAGCAGTATGTGATCGCGCCTTCTTACGGATCGGGGATGTCGCAAATGGGCGGCAACGGAATGAGCTATCCGTTCACCAATGACCAGTATTTCAAGGACAATTACTCGGATCTGACTTACCAGGGCAACTCAGACCTGTTCTTCAGTACGCCCAATTCCTACAGTTGGGGATATCGTACCGGCCTTGATCAGGACCGGACCCAGTTGGCCACGCGCAATTACTATAATCCGACCACGCAAACGGTTATTTATCAAAGCAACATCAGCAGGGTCATGAGCCCGGATTATAACAACGACTACGGCTTTTATTTGGACGACGGATTCAAGATCCTGACGGACTTCAACGTAGACCAGAACCGCAGACAAGGCTTTACGATCGTGACAAGCGATCGGAAATTAAAAGACTTTGATCTGGTCAAAGATCCCGTTACCGGGGACTACAAGCTCGTGGAACTCCATCTTTATGAACTCTCGAGCGCGGACCAGGGCTTTATTTACAGGGCGGTGGACAAGGACCAGAACGTCTATCAAGGCCTCTATGATTCCAAGGCGTACCTCAACGCTTCCAATGTCCCCGAGAAGATGATCATGTCAGTGAGCGGACGCGATATTGCTGATTTCCCGACAAAATCCGTGTATTCCATCAACAGTATCGTAAAAAATAACCTGTTCGAATACGACAAGGATTCCCAGACGTTCGAGGTTGACGGACAGGTCTACCGGATCTTCCACAACCCCAATACGGACACGTACCTCGTGGAGAGACAAGGTAACTACGAACAATCGGTGTCGGTGCCCAAAGTCGTTAAGATCGGAACGAATGTTTACCGCGTCACAAAAGAAACGGATCCGCTTTCGATCTCGCGTCCCGACGGCGACAAGTTCTACTTCCGGTTCGAAAAACCGGGTTCAGACCAGCCGCTCAGAAGCAGTTACAACCACGCGACGCAGAAATGGGAAGTGAAACTGGCGGATGATAAGGTCTATGAACTCGGACTTGAGGACCTGACCGGTGAGATCGTGTTCACGGTGAGTTCGGAGAGGAGTCGGTTCTCCTCCCTGTTCAACTCCCAGAATTGTCACGGGTCCGAAGAACCGATCAAATATGTCGAGACACCAAAATCTGACGCCGCCGACAACGAAATTTATTATAAAGTTGCGATCCTGACGACCAATTTCAGTATCACCGAAAATAATCAAACGCGTATTGTTAAAGTCGTGACCAAATCCGACGTTCAGCCGATGAAGAACGAGGATAAGCCGGATCCGATAAGACCGGTTCCCGTCAATTCCGTGACACTCCAGCGTGTGGTGAACGGGAATTTGGAAGACAAACATTTCGATATCTTCAAGTATGACTATTCCGTGGAAGAGGTCGTCAATGGCCGAAGGGTCACTATTCCAAAGACCCGTTTCTACGTCGCCTACGAGAGCTCGGAAGGCGTTTATGAAACCAAAGAGGTATCGCTTAGCGGAACGGTTTTCCTGGACGGTTTCGAATATCGAGTGTTCGTGAATCGTGATCCTCAGACCGACGAGATCAAAGAAGTCAGTCTGGATCGCATCACTTACAGCTATTCGTCATCGAAGGGCGTAGAGCTGGGCGGCAAACTATACGCGGTCTCGGGGAATAAGGGCTCCTACAAAGTGACCGTCGGAGAAGATAAACGGCATTATATCTACACCACCGATTCGAACGGCAATCAGATCGCCACGCTTTATCTTCCGGATGAATACGAGTCCAATCCTTACGACAATACCGTGATCCTGGATAACGGGGTCCCGTATCAGATCGTCATCGATCCCAATGATCCCCAAAAGGCCAGTCTGATGCAGCGATACGTCGACAGCTATCAGCTTCCTTCGGTCAAATTGGGGGACCGTTACTTCACCGTCACCGTGAAACCGGACGGCACACACCTTATTATGGAGGCTTATCAAGCCAAGCCCAAACGCTATCTCGGCGTCAAGGACGCCTATGGCGCCGAGACGGTCAATATCGACGGCAGTTTGTACAGCGTAACCCTTGGGGCTGACCAAAAACCAATGCTTACGAAGCTGAACGTGAGCCTGCCACGCTCCACCGCGGACCAGGCGATCGAGCTGGACGGAAAAGCCTACCGTGTCGAATATTTCGCGGATGATGACAAGTACTTCCTGAAAGACATTTATGATCCTCAGGTTGCTTACTTGTTCAAGATCGACCCAGCGTCCGGGACAGGGACCTTCACGCTGAAGAACCTGGCTTATGAGGCCATCAAGACCCAGGACGGCACGATCTCGGTCGTGGGCATCGGCAAAACCCATTCCATCGAGAGGAGTGAAACCGTCATTGACGGAAAATATTACCAGATCACTTATGTCAATGAGAACTGGGGAAGCCAAGGCGGAATCAGGACCTATACGTTCAGTGATCTGAAGAACAATTTTGTCTCTGAGAGGGCCGTCACGCGTTATGCCGAAAACGCGCCCGTAAATGTCTCCGCCAAATCAACCCTTACCTATAAAGCCAGGATCACGATCGCGGACAAGGATTATTACCTCGTCAATGAGGACAACGACCCGCTGAAGATCCGGCTGGAGGAAGTGGTTAAAGAGAGCCAGGCGGCGCGGCTGATCCAGGTAGGCACGAAGACCTATTCGGTCAAGAATGAGCCTGCGTCCAACGACGGAAGCAAGATCAGCTTCAAGGAGACCGCCTCGTCGCCTGTGTCCGTCGCTTACGCAGGCAACATCAAGTCGAATGTTTACGCCTTCAGCGACGGTGAGACGACCTATTACACGAATCCCGCTACCCAGATCATCCGTCTGGGTGACGGCAAGACATACTCGGTCAAAGTAAGTGACGAGACAGGCCAGATCACGCTCGAGGAAATGAACGGTCAGAGCCTGCAAGTCCAGACGCTCGAAGTGGACGGCCGCCTGTACACCGTGACCGTCGATCCGAACGATCCGCTCCACTCGTACAAATTTAACGATGGTTACGGCGAATATACGTCCGTGAAGGATACCTTCGGATTCTATTCCGATCGGAACACGATCTATTCGAATCAGAGCATTGCCGAGGTTTCCGGGGGCGGCACAGGAACCGGTGCTTTCACGGCCACCGAAAGCCGGGAAAACTTCGAGAATTATTCTAAGGACGACATGTTTGGAAGCGAGAATCAAAAGTACACCCGCAATGAGATGAATTACAAGTTCGACATCAAGAAAGACGGTACCTACGACATCGGGCTTTTTGCCAAAACGTACAAGGACCTCAAATCGCCGCTGCGGAATAGAATGGGCGCCGATAATCGGTATGCGGACGAGCCCCCGGCGGATGTTTATTACGATTTCAAAGTTTACGTGGACGGTCTGTACAAGGGCACGTTCTCCGTTCTGACGGACGGTACGGATTTCAAGAGAGGTTTCCTGCCGCTGGACCTCCGGACGGGGCAGCACGACATCAAGATCAGTTGGGACCTGCCGAAACTTTATGACAGCACAGGGTCGGATGTGATGTTTGGGTTCGAGCAGACGGATCAAACCTACAAGGAGATCTTCGGCGATTTAAGCTTATCGGTGAAAGATATTTTTGTCGCTGATCCGGACATCGTGACGGCCGATCTGGATGGAGACTTGAAGATCACGACCGTGGACATGGATATTCTCAAGGCCAACAGGGACCGCCAGCCCAAGACAAGTCTCGTACGCCAGAACGCCGGATTGAGCGTTGCGGATGATTTCTCGTCCCCGTCGGGCTGGTCGGACAACCGCGTTTCTGTGATCGGCGAACAGAATATTTTGGGCGGCTACGGAAAATTCGGCACCGGAAGCACACTGACCAAGACCTTTACGGAAACTCAGGGCGGGTTCGCGACGATCAGTTTCGATTATTATTTCATTGATACCTGGGATCAGTACGAAGAGGCCTATTTGGAGGTGAACGGGAACCGCGTTTGGGCGGCCTCACCCTCCGGCGATGGCGGCAATTTTACGGGTGCCGCGTCCGGAGATCATAGGCAGCACGTGGAAATAAATATACCGGTGACGGCGGGAGAACTGAAACTCAAGTTTTCAACAAATCTGAATGAAGGCGCCTGGAATGAATCCTGGGCTATCGGCTCATTCTCGATCAATCATTCAAAGAAAGCGGTTTGGCTTGATCACAAGCTTTACGATTATATCCAGAATGAGGACAAAACAGCCTGGATATTCTGGGACGGCAAGGAGTCCCAGACGAGCACGGCGGACCAAAGGGTCAAATTAGGGGACGCCTACTATCACGTCTCTGTTTTTGAGGATACGGCGGGAGACCAGACCGTCAAGTTGACCGAAACCGCGGATGACAGCGTCAAGTTGGCCGACGCGATCATTGAAGCGGGCGGGCTAGAATATAAGGTGACCAAGAACCGTGACGGTTCTTTCAATTTTGACGACGGAAAGAAAGTGGTGACCGCCAGCGCCGTAGGCGGGCGGGTGGTTTTGAACGGCACGCTCTACAACCTGATCCCGGCCAAGGATCCTAAAAACCTTGTCCTTCAGGAGATCGTGCTGGAAAGCAAGGCGGTCGCGACCTCTAAGATGATGAAGGTGGGCGACAAGTTCTACGGCATCGAAAAGATCTACTTGCCCGAATTGCAGCAGTATACCTACCGTTTTTATTACGGTCCCACGGATGGGAATGACTACCGAGACATGGATCTGGCCACCAAGACCGTTCTGTTGGACGGAAAGAATTATCTGGTTTCTGAAAATGAGGACGGGGATCTGTCCCTGATCGAGGCCAGGGCCGATATTCTGAGTTCGTCCCGCCAAAAGATCACTGTGAACCAGAAAGATTATTTGGTCGTCGACAACGGGAACGGGACGTTCACCTTTGGATCCGAATATGAGACGCAGACCAGCGATCAGAACCACGTGGTCAGGATCGCCGGCGAAGATTATTACTTGTTCCAGAATCGTTCCACCGGCTTTGTCACGCTGATCAAGGAAATGCCGGTTCGCAGCACCTCGGAGGGCGGATCGATGGTCACGCTTTCCAAGCTGGAGTTGCCGGAAAAGAAGATCACGGAAGATTTTGATTCGGGCGCGAGCGGCTGGTCGGACAATAGCGCGACCAGTTTCTGGGAAAACAACGCCTCGGTAGAGGTGCTGGGAGGATATCAAGAATTTGGCATCGGTAAAACCGTCAGCAAGACGTTTGAGAGCATGCCCGGCGACGAGATTACGATCAGTTTTGATTACTATTTTATCAATAACTGGAGCAACGAAAACGCATATCTGGATGTGAACGGCGTGCGGGTATGGAGCCGCCAGGGGAATTTCTCCGGAGACTATAGTTATGATAGCGGCGGTTACGCAAGCTTCCGCAGTTTGAAAGAACATATTGAGATCAAGGTCCCGGCGGTCGCGACCGGCAATATCACGCTGAATTTCAGCACGGACCTGAAGGAGATCCAGGGAGATGCGGATAAATGGTGGGCCCTGGATAATCTGCAGATCCTGAACCCGTCCTTGATCACTCAAACCACTTACGGGGTATCGGACGTCGAGGGCAAGACGGGGATCTACTCATTCAGTGACGGGCAGAATCCTCCCGTTGAAAGTACCGCCGACCGTACGATCAAGCTCGGAAATATTTGGTACGACATCAGCATTGAAAACGGAAAGAAGGTATTGACGGAAAAGCCGATTGTGAGCACGCCGGTCGCAGGTTATGCCGTCGCGGCCCAGGCGGCCGGAGGCGCCAAGGTATCCAAGATCTATACGATCACCGAACAGCTGCAGGCGGATCAACAGACCGTCTACCTGTTTAGCGACGGCGAAGAAACGATCCCGAGCCAGGCGGACGGAACGGTCAAACTCGGGGATCTCATCTATGAGATCACAAAGGTCAACGGAACCATTGTCATGGGCATCAGGACCCGTGTTTCGCAGGTCGTGGCCGGAGCGCTTTCGGTCAGGATGAACGGACAGATCTATGAAGTCAGAAAAGTCGACGGCCGGTACGAGTTCAGCGACGGCGTTCATGATCCGGTCCTTGCGGGATCGGATATGTTGATCCATCTGGCCGGGAAGGACTACCGCGTCGAAGAGGACGGAGACGGCAATCTTACCGTTTCTGAAATGGTTCGGACACAAGCGGCGGCAGCGGCTAATTGGATCAAGGTGGGAAATGCCTACTTCCTGGTCCGCGATTCCGAAAACGAAGGGTTCTACCTGTTGGATGCCGGGGTGCCTCCCGCCCAAGAGGTGCAGCCCGGCGGCGTGATATCTGTGGATGGATTTGATTACAAGATTTTCGAGACCTACACGCAGGACTTCAACATTCAAAGCCAGAAACAGGTCTTGGGCGCAAGCATTGCAGGACAATTTATCAGTTTATTAGGTGACATCCTGGCCGTAACGGAGAATAACGGCCTGTTCACGTTTAACGATGGAACGGCCGACATTGGAAGCGGAAGGATCGGCGACTCGTTTGTTTGGCCGGCTAAAGGAAAGACGCTGACGGTGAAAGGCGCTTCGTTGGCCGATATCCGTCTGGAAAGCGTTTCAGTCGCTTCAAGCGCATGTACGGGCGGCGCCCCATTCTTAGGCGCGCGAGGTTGGGTGAGACAAGGCAGCATTACGGTAAATTCTCAACCCTTAGCCTGGACGGCTAGGTTTGCCGCCGGGACCAATGTGATGTCGGCGCTTAGCATCGGCTCGTACACTGCTACAAAAAACACAACGACCGGTATCTGGACTGTGCAAATACCGGCAGGAGGGCCTGTTTATACAGTTTCCGGAGATCCGGTCCTGGGTCCGGTCTCGGATACGTTCCAACTGACTCAGTCAGCCGCCTCCGCTTCGCTTGCGAAGCCCGTTGTGAAATATTCCAACAATCTTTTCGCGGTCAGCGGCGCTTCGGGCGCCTACTCCCTGGATGATCTATCGGGAACCGTAGTCACTTTTGATCCGCAAAATAAGAATACGAGCCTCTTCCCGGGTAAGATCTACCGTCTCTCGGGACCGGATTCTACTCACCTCAAGCTTGAAGGGCCCGTTTCGGACGCCGCGCTTATTTCGGATGGCATTATCACTTTCAACGGCAAGAAAGTTGCCGTTTCCTATGACAAGGATACCTCCGAATATACGCTCGATGACGGTGTTTCAACACCGGTCAAGGTCAAGGCAGGTGTTCCGGTCACGCTATCTGACGGGATCACCTATGATGTATTTGGAACCGGCCAGGCGACGGTAAGGATCGAACCGCTCACGGACGCTCTCAGTCAAAACATCAACGACCGCGTTCTCACGATAGAAAACAGTCTACTGTCGGTCCGCTTCGACACGGGCAGCGGTAATTATATTTTCAATGACGGCACAGAAGATGTAGGTGCGGGCAAGCAGGGCGACACCTTCGTTTATCCGGCTTCAAACGGGATGACCTACAAGATCCAAGGAACGACCCTGTCGGATATCGGTCTCGACGCAAGCCGCGTCGTGACGAGCGGCGGAGGAATTATAGACAGCAATTATTATAGCAAATATGGCAACTGGACGGCGCTTAACGGCGAGAGTGGCTGGGAATGGAATTACAATTATAACGCCGGCTACGGCGATCCGACCTTATGGATCGGTTTTGGTCAGCCTGGATCACCTGACGCAAAGGGCGGTTCAGCGGTGAAGAACACCTCTAACCAATGGACATGGACCTACGACAACAAAACCTATGTCATTGTGGGCGATCCGGACACTATCACTGAAGGCAATATAGACCTTAGACTTTTGGCGGAGAGTTCTGCCGTGAGTAAACCGGTCATTCGTTATAACGGCGATCTGTATACCATCGAGACGACTTCTACCGGAAATTTCAGCGCTGTCAACGGCGTTACTTCGATCAATTTTGACCGGGACGGGCAGGCGAATATCAACGGTCTTTTCTATCGCCTCACAGGCGCTGATATCTCCCAGAAAACGATCGAAGGGCCTTTTTCCGCGATCCCAAGCGTGAATATTACCGATCGGATCGTGTCGACGGTGGACCATGAAAAAGTAACGGTCACCTATAGCACCCAGAACGGTATCTACGCCTTCAGCAATGGCTTCGAAACGATCGGCGGCGGTCCGATGGGCGGTACCTTCACCTATCGAGGGGATGAATATAAGATCACCGGAACGTCACTGCCAGATGCCGGTCTCCAGATCAAGACGATCACGAGCGTCGGCGGCGGGATCACCGACAATAACTACGGATACAAACAAGGTTTATGGGTCACGGTGAATGGTCAGCCGGGCTGGAAATGGTGGTACAGCTACGGCTATGGGCCGGAATCTCTGAGCATTGGCACGGACATGATGAATGCCGCTTACGCGGTGAAGGATACGGTCACCGGCAAGTGGACTTTGACCAGGGACGGAGAAGTATACGAGATCGTCGGGGATCCGGCCATGCTTTATGAGGGCAATATTCATCTCAAGTTGACCGTTTCGAGCGCCCCGGTCACGGGCCAGCCTATTGTCAATTTTGACAGCGACCTTTACACGGTTTCCCTCATGAACGGTCTTTACTCCATCTCAAACGGACAGAGCGCGATCGGATTTGATGCGGATCTCAAGGCGACCTACAAAGGTTACACGTACGTTATTTCCGGGCCTGATATCAATCACATGACCATTCAGGGTCCGTTCGTCGCCTCGACCCGTGTGGCGGACAGCCAAGTGATAGTGAATCAATACAGTTATTTCGTGACTTTTGATTACGTGAATAATTGGTTTGAATTCAGAAATAACAGCCAGTCCTTCCATACGGATGCGTCGGGGGTGGTGGACTTTGGCAACGGAGAAATTTACAAGGCCCAGTTCGATACGGACGGGAAAGTCCTGCTTGTCAAATACCTTACCTCCGATCTCAACAAGGACGGGTTTGTCAACTCAACCGATGAAAATCTGATCGCGATCGCGCTAGGATCGGGCATATTCAACGCCGCCGCGGACCTCGACAAGAACGGTCGAGTCGATTGGGCGGATCTGGATATATTCAGCATGCAAAGAGACCATACCGCTCTTTGGACCAAGATGAATTTGGATAGTACGGACTACCATGTGATGCAGCGCGACGGAATTTACAGGTTCTATGACCGCGCCAAACCGGATGAGCCCGTGGACGCCAACGAGACCAATTCCAGGATCTTCCTGAAAGGCGTCGAATACATCATGAACTCGGACCAGGGCGAGTTGAATCTGTCTGAGGAACGGATCGGCGATCTGAACAAGGACGGCCAAGTCAACGGGTTGGACAAGGATATCTTTGACCGTTCCATGTGGTCTTCGTACGTTCCGCCGAAAAACGGCAGTGAATTTTCAGCCACCTCGCGTTCTTCGTCATACGGTTATTGGTACGACGATTTCGCACGTGACGGCACGACCGCTTCCACGTCAGTTTGGACCATGGACGGCCGCGAACGTTACCTTGACTATGAGTTCAATGTCGGTATTGACGGAAATTTTGATATCGCCCTGCATGCCAAAGCCGGCCAGACCGGATTCGCGGAAGAAGGCGGCGGTTCGATCCCGGAGGGATACAAATACCAATTC
>PEWW01000048.1:0-1953 GCA_002779345.1 Candidatus Omnitrophica bacterium CG07_land_8_20_14_0_80_50_8
ATTACATCTCCCATTGAGCTCCCACGAAGTGATTTCGGGCTTTGCTCACCCAGAACCCAGGAGATAGCATCTGCTACGTTGCTTTTACCACTTCCATTGGGCCCAACAATTACACTGATCCCAGACTCAAAAAATAATTGACTTTTATTTTTGAAAGATTTAAAACCCCGGAGTGTTATATTCTTTAAGTACAACTTTAATTTCCTAAATAAAAATTATAAATTTAAATTATATAGCGTTTTTAAAGTATTTTTTGCAGCATCCTGTTCGGAATCTTTTTTACTTTTTCCTTCGCCCCTGCCAATTATTTCATCATCGATCATTACCACTGAATAAAATGATTTATTATGATCAGGACCTTCGGATTTAACCAGTTTATATCTTGCAAGTTTGGAATAATCCGCTTGAATAACTTCCTGAAGATAAGTTTTATAATCTATAATTTCAGAAGTTTTAATTTTTTCTTTAATTTTATCTTCATATCTTTCCAGGACCCAATTAAAAGTAAAATCAATTCCCTTATCAACGTAAATGGCACCTATAAGAGCTTCTACGCTATTAGCTAAAATAGATATTTTTTTTCTTCCCTTGCAGGATTCTTCATTTTCACTCAAAAGTATCTGCTGGTCTATTTTTATTTCTCTGGCTATTTTAAACAGCGTCTCTCTATTGATTAAAACTGATCTTATTTTAGCCATTTCCCCTTCGGTAAAATTGCTGTATTTTTTATATAAATATGATGTAATGATAAAGGAAAGTACACTATCACCCAAAAACTCCAGCTGTTCGTTCCCCCGTGATTGAACATTTATCTGATGCGCAAAAGATCTGTGAGTTAAACTTTGTATATAAATTTTTAAATCTACAGGATTAATTCCCAAACTTTTTAACCAGTCTCTTACTCTACTCCTCAGGACACTTTCATCGTTCATTAAATAAATTTCCCCACCTTATATAACTATAAAACTTTTTTTATCCATATTTAAAATTATTTTTTAGAATGAGCATCAATATAATCCAGAGTATCCTTTACTGTAACAATTTTTTCAGCATCTTCATCGCTTATTTCTATCCCGAATTTATCCTCAAATGCCATAATAAGTTCTACTAAATCCAGTGAGTCAGCTCCCAGATCATCAACAAATTTACTTTCAGCTTTAATATCTTCTTCCTTAGCGCCAAGTACATCAATTAAAATCTCTTTAAGCTTGTCAAAATTTTCCATTCTTACTCCTTTTACTATTGTTTTAATTGTTACTATTGTTTTAATTTATATTATTAATTTCTTCATTGATCTTACTGGTTAGATTTGTTTTCAAGCCTTCTATGGCTACTTTTATGGCATTTTTAATTGCTCTGGACTTTGAGCTTCCATGAGAAATAATTACCAGTTCATTTAACCCTAAAAGTTGTGCTCCTCCATATTCTTCATAATCAAATTTCTTCTTCATCGTGGTAAAAGAGCTCCTGAGACCCGAAGCTGAAAGTTTGGCCAGTATACCTGAAGTCAAGATTTGTTTTATTTCACCAAAAAAGAAGTTTGCCAGACCCTCAACCGACTTCAATATTACGTTTCCTACAAACCCATCACAAACCACCACATCTGCTGCACCCTCAAACAGTTCCCTGCCTTCTATATTTCCGATAAAATTAATTTTAGGATAGCTTTTAAGTAATCTGTAACTTTCAACCACCAGTTCGCTCCCTTTCTTTTCTTCCTCGCCAATATTAACCAGAGCCACTCTTGGATTGTCTATTCCAAGAATATTCTCGGAATAAATTTTTCCCATTATAGCAAATTGCTTTAAATATTGAGGTTTGCAATCAGCATTGGCTCCAGCATCGATTAATACAAATTTCCTATCCGATAAAGGTATTACCACTGCAATAGCAGGTCTTATTATATTTTCTATTCTTCTCATATTAAAAAGAGAGCAGGCCATTACCGCACCA
>PEWW01000048.1:2013-8869 GCA_002779345.1 Candidatus Omnitrophica bacterium CG07_land_8_20_14_0_80_50_8
AAAATTATCTATCAATTATCAAAATTAATAACCACTATACATTTATGCTATAATTGTAACATATATTCTGTTAATCGTCAAATTCGCTAGCTTGAAATATGTGCTTGAATTTCTTGTTGCGCCCTTTCAATTTCTTTCTTAAAGAGCGCTTGACCGGCCGATTGTTTCTCGAAATCGTCTCTATATTTCTCCAAATATTTCTGGGCCTCGTCCCAGCGCGCTTGCATCACATAGGCCATTAGGATATAACCGCGGTCTGTGCGTTCAGAACCATAATAACGCGCGCTCACCACGCCCATGAATTGATCAACGGGGGTCATTCCGCTAAGCAGACGAGCGACATCGCTGACCCAAAAAATATCGGGTTTCTTTTTGACAATTTCCGATAGATAAAATTTGGCCATCGCGTCCCACTTCTGCCGGTAGGCCATGCGGACGACGGCTAAAGCAAGATTTCCTGATTCGGTCCGACTATCTTTGGTTATCGCAAGGCCTTTGTCGGCCCACCGCTTCGCTTGATTCGGGTCGCCCAAAAGCTCCGAGGCCGCCATCAGACTCACATAGACGGCTTCGTCGGTTGGAGCAAGCCGTTGTGCCTTCTCAAATGTTTCTCCGGCCTCTTTAGTCCTTCCCATCCTTAGATAGATCGCGCCCACGGCGAGAAGATGGTGATAATTATTGCGGCTGCACTCATAGGCTCTCTTAAAATGCTCAAGCGCTTTCGGGTACTGGCCTTTTTGAGAGTACAGAGAACCCAATAGGTGATGTGTGACTTCCGAGTGCGGCTCCATGGCCTGGGCCGCTCTTAGAAGCACGACGGCTTCCTCCCATCGCCCTTCCTCATTCGCGATGCGTCCGCTGTTTTGATATCCAAAATAGGCATAAATGGAATCGCTCCGTGACAACAATTCATAATAGGTCGAAGGGTTGTTGTAAATCACATTTCTCTGCCAAGTTCTAAAACACAGGAAAGAAAAGAAAGGAATGTAGAGTATAAAAAAGACGGCGATTAGATTTTTTTTGTTTGATAAAAAAATATTTTTTAACAAACACGCCAAGAGGACGGTCAACCCGATCGCCGGCATATAGAGGTAATGCTCCGCCCATTCCGGATAAAAATGGATGATTTGACTGTACGGCAAAAGGCCCACGAGAAAAATATTTAATCCAAAAAAAGCGGACTCCTTTCTTCTCAGCGCGAAAAGCCAGGCAACCGACAGGCTCATCAACAGCAAAAGCATCAGGCCGGTCTTGGGGTCAAAGAAACGGTTTGCAAAATTTATGTTTAAGCTGAATTTAAACGGCTCCGGAGCAACCAGCGCCTCCAGGTAGCTTAAGAAAGGCCCGCCCATTGAAAAAAAGCGGCGCGCTGCTTCAAGGGGCGGCCCCAACGGCGGGCCGGGCACGGGACAAAAATAATTTCTGAACACAAAAAAAGCCGCCGAAACAATCACGAAAGGAGCCAGTTGTCTGGCCATAACCTTCTTGCCGCTGCCGACAAAACAAAAATGCAGAATGAATAAATAAAAAGGCAGTAAAATTGAACTTTCCTTTGAAAAAAGCGCGAGTACATAACAGAAAAGCGCCCATCGGACACGGCGCCTTAGATAAAAAATCATCCCCGCTAACATGAAAAGTGTCCCTAAAAGATCTCCGCGGCTGGCCAAGTAAGTAACCGCCTCGGTATGCACGGTGTGAACGCTGTATAGAAGGGTGGATAAAAAGGCGGCTGCGGCATGGTCCAAAATTCGAACCAGAAGCTTAAAAAGCCCCAGGCACACCAGACAATGTAAAGCGACGTTTGTCAGGTTGCAGCCCAACGGGTTTACTCCCCAAAAATGATAGTCCACCGCAAAGGTGGCCGAGGTCAGCGGCCGATAGTACTGGGTCCAGGAACCGCTGAAGCGCCCGTCGTTATAGAAATAACCGTTTTGAAAAAGCTTGGGAATTAGACTTAATTGCCGGATCAGGGGATTTCTTAAAACGATGTTTTGTTCATCGAACAGAAAATTATGGCCCAGGGAAACGCTGTACACACAAAACACCACCGCGCACAATAAAAGCGGAAAAATAAACTCGGCGTCTTTAAAAAAGAAAGGGGCCCTTGTTTTCACAAGGGCCCCCTTTGAAGAACGATCCACCCTTACGCGATCACGCGTTAGGATACTACATGGGCAGTATCAATGTTGCAGGCCGGACTGTCGCTGACCGCGTTGATGTCGTAGCTGGTGGCGAACACCTTCGTCGAATCCGAAGGACACCACACGGACGCAGTACCGCCTTTTAGATAAGCGGAAATCTCAGCCGCGGTCAATACGCTGGTATCCGCGTAGTTGTTCTCCATGGCAGATTGGTCTTTTGCGGCCTGTATGAGTCGCAGGTTATTGATACACGAATTCCTTCGCGCATTGGTTCTGGCCTGCACGAAATTAGGAACCGCAATTGCGGCTAAGAGACCGATGATCGCGACCACAATCATGATTTCCACGAGAGTGAAACCCATTGCATTTTTGGCTATCTTCATTGTAGGTACTCCTTTTTATGCCCCAGATAAAAAACTGGGCGCCGGTGAAATTGAACCTGATAACGGACGTTGCCTAGAGGAAGCGCTCTTTATGGTATTTTAGGATGGCGTTTTATTCTTTTCCTCTAAACCTATAATAACCTATCTACCTATTATCAAGTTCCCCTTTATTTAAGCAGAGTATAGCATAATCAACGCCGTTTGTCAAATTTTTAGTTTGAGGCTAGACTGGACAATTTAAATATCGGTAGAAACATACAAATAACGATGGTGCCGATGACGATGCCTAGAAAAGCGATCACCAGAGGCTCTATAAGGCTCGTGATCCCCGAAACGGCGGCATCCACCTGGTCATCGTAAAAGTCCGCTATCTTAGAAAGCATCTTTTCCAGCTCACCGGTCTGTTCGCCGACAGAAATCATGCGGCACACCAACGGTGGGAAAACCTTGCTTTCCGCCAACGGATTAGTGATGTTCTCCCCTTCGCGGATGCTGGTGCGTACCTTATTCACGGCATTTTCGATCACTTTGTTGCCGGCTGTCTTTCCCACGATCTCAAGCGCCGATAGGATCGGGACGCCGCTTTTGACAAGTGTTGAAAGCGTGCGTGAAAACTTGCTCACCGCGACTTTTTTAAAAATCACGCCAAAAACCGGCATGTTGAGTTTGAAATGGTCAAACATCAGTGTGCCCTTATCCGTGTGTAGGAAACGACGGAGCAAAAACACACCGCCAACAACCCCTCCGGCCCATACCAGAAAAAAATTGATCAAAAAATGGCTGATGGTGATTAGGATTTGCGTGGGCATAGGCAGTTTGCCGCCAAAATCGGCAAAAATAGATTCAAATACAGGAACCACCTTCGTCATCAAAACTAGGGTAATCAACACCGCCATGAGGCTGACGACCGTCGGATACGTCAGCGCGGATTTCACTTTTCTCGCCAACGAATCTGTTTTCTCAAGATAGGCGGCCAGACGCTCCATGATATCATCCAACGCGCCGCTCGATTCACCGGCTTTGACCATGTTGATAAAAAGCGGCGAGAACGCGTTGGGATGTTTGGCTAACGCTTCGTTAAAACTGACGCCGGTAGACACCTGCTTCTTCACGTCCGCGATGATGGCTTTGAAACCGGCGTCCTCGATCTGCTCGGACAGGATCTCCAATCCCTGCAACAGAGGGATGCCGCTGTCGATCATGGTCGCCAATTGCCTGGCGAAAAGCACCAACTCGCTCAGCTTGATCTTTCTGCCCCGGTTGATCCGGATAACCTTCCGCTCTTTTTTTACCTCAGGTTTGACCGAAATAATGACAAGTTCGCGTTTTCTCAGCAGATTGATCAGCGCGCGCTCGTCCGGTGATTCCTCAACGCCCGTGACTTCGCGCCCGGCCTTGTCCTTCGCGGTGTATCGGTAATGAGCCATGCTATTCGTCCTCAGCGGTTACGCGGATCACTTCATCGAGCGTGGTGTCTCCGCGGGCAAATTTCTTTAAAGCGTCTTCCCTCAAGGTCGACATGTGGTTATGTTGGGTCGCGTACTCTTTAAGTTCATAGGCGGACGCCTTCTTTACCACCAAATCCCTGAGTTTATCATCAATCACCAAAGTTTCCAAAATACCCATGCGCCCGTAATAGCCGGTTTGATTGCATTTGTCACAGCCTTTGCCTTTAAAATAAATCCGTTTGGAAACATCCGGCGCCATTTTTTCCATCGAAACATTCATCCGGTCAAAAATCGCTTTAGGAATTTCTATCGGCTCTTTGCAATTCGGACAGACCCGGCGGCAGAGTCTCTGCGCCGCCACCAACACGACGCTTGAGGCGATCAAAAAAGGCTCGACCCCCATATCGATCAGACGCGTCATGGCGCCTGCCGCGTCGTTGGTGTGAAGCGTGCTTAACACCATCTGTCCGGTCAACGAGGCCTTGATCGCGATATCCGCCGTCTCGGAATCGCGGGTTTCTCCGATCATGACCACGTCCGGGCTTTGTCTTAATATGGCCCTTAGACCGCTGGCGAAATCAAGTCCTACCTCGGGTTTTATCTGAATCTGCGTGATCCCCTTCACCTGGTATTCGATCGGATCTTCGATGCTGATGATATTTTTCTCCGGCGTGTTCAACTGATTTAAGATCGAATACAGCGTCGTGGATTTTCCGCTCCCGGTCGGACCCGTGATCAAGATCATGCCAAACGGCTTCTCGACCGCCGATTTGAACGCCGCAAGCGTCTCAGGCATAAAACCTAAGCGGTCCAGCCCGATCGTCAACGAGCCCTTATCCAATATTCGCATGACTACTTTATTCCCGAAATGGACCGGCAGGATCGAGACGCGCAGATCGATCTCTTTATCCCCAAGCGTGATTTTACACCGGCCGTCCTGCGGCAGTCTGTTTTCGGTGATATCCATTCTTGACATGATCTTGATGCGCGTCAACAAGGCGTTCTGATTTTTTTTGGCCACCGGCGGCGCTTCGGCCAAATTTCCGTCGATGCGGTAGCGAACACGGACCGTATGCTCAAAGGGCTCAATATGAATATCGCTGGCTCTTCTTTTCAACGCCTCGCTTAAGATCCCGTCGAATAATTTAACGATCGGCGCGGCGGCAATATCGCCGATCGCGTACGAGGCGTCCAGGTCGTCTTCGCGCTTTTTACCGGCTCCCGCCAGCGCGGCGGCAGTTCTCATTGCGGCGCTTGGGTCTTTTTCTTTGGCGGGCGCCTTATAAAGCCTGTCCAACGCCGCCTCGATATCCTTTTCGTCCGCGATGACGCATTCGAGTTCATTTTTCTTAACGAACGCTTCGTCATCGACAGCTAAAATATTAAAAGGGTCCGACATCGCCAGTTTCAGTATCTCGCCATTTTTAGCGATCGGCACAATGTGATATTTTCTGGCTTGTTTCTCGGGGACGATGCTCGCGATGAACGGGTTGATCCGAGTTTCAGCCAAGTTAACGAGCGGAATTTTGAGTTCCACGTTCAGAAGCGCCAAAATTTCTTTTTCCGTTAAAAACCCCATTTTTACGAATATATCCCTGAGCCTTCCCTTTTCCTCTTTGGCATACATGGTCAGGGCCGTCTGCACATCGGCTTCGCTGATATGTTTGGTATTTTTTAATACTTCACGGATCGTTTCGCTTAGGTTTTTCATTGGAAGTCTTCCTGGTCTCTAATGGTGACGCGCATCACTTCTTCGGGCGTCGTCGTTCCTTTTAAAATCTTGGCGATTCCGTTTTCTCTTAAGGTCTTCATGCCTTCCTTGCGGGCGGCGGCTTTAATTTCATGTTCCTGAGCGCCTTTGAGGATAAGCGCCTTGATCGGCGGCGTGATCATCATCGATTCCAATAAAACGGCACGGCCCGAGTAGCCGCTCTTTTTACACGCGTCGCACCGTTTTCCGCGATAAAAAAGCGGTTTCTGTGATTGCAGCATTTTCTCCGTGATCCCCAGTTGATTCAAAAGTTCCTTGCTGGGTTCATAACTTTCTTTGCATTGCGGACAAATTTTCCGTATGAGTCTTTGCGAACCGACCAATAGCAGACTCGACGTGATCATAAAAGGCTCTATCCCCATATTCAATAAACGCGTGATGGCGCCCGGGGCGGTCGTGGAGTGAAGCGTACTCAAGACCAAATGTCCGGTCAAGGCGGCCTTGACCGCGATGTCCCCCGTTTCGGCGTCGCGCATCTCGCCGATCATGACTACGTTCGGATCCTGTCTTAAGATAGACCTCAACGCGGCCGCGAACGTAAGTTTGATCTCGGGGCGTATAGACACCTGATTGATACCTTCAATCTGGAACTCGACAGGGTCTTCCACAGTCACGATATTTTTTTCCGGGCGGTCGATCAGTTTTAAAACCGAATAGAGCGTGGTCGTTTTTCCCGAACCTGTCGGCCCGCAAATAATGATCATGCCGTGAGGGTGCAAGGACGCCCGCTTCAAATCCGCCAAAGGCTCGGGCTCAAAACCCAGTTTTTCCACGTCCAAAATATTATGGCTTTTGTCCAGCACCCGTAAAACTATCTTCTCGCCGAAATAACTCGGCAGTACCGAAACCCGGAAATCCACTTCTTTGTCGTTGAACTTTATCTTAAACCGCCCGTCTTGCGGAACACGGTGCTCGGCAATATCCAGGTTCGACATGACCTTGACTCTTGAGATAACTCCCAGGTGCATCTGGCGTGTGGAGGAAACTCCCTCTTGCAGCATCCCGTCGACTCGATAACGCACTCTAAAAGATTGTTCCTCAGGCTCTATGAAAATGTCGCTTGAGTTTAAACGAATCCCCTCGGCCAAAATAGAGTTCGCGAGCTTCACCACA
>PEWW01000071.1 GCA_002779345.1 Candidatus Omnitrophica bacterium CG07_land_8_20_14_0_80_50_8
TGACGCAACGGATCCGTGAGCGTGTCGATGCGGTCCGTGCGGTAGAGGGTCAAGCAGCCGGTATTGTGAATGTCGCCGAAACCAACCAGGCAGTTCTCGACCTTATCGAGAAGCAGTTCGAAGGGCCGCTGGCGGAGGATGTGATCCGGTCTCTGCCGGCCCTGATCGCGGAGATCGTTTCGGAGGCTGAAAGACTTGCTTATGAGGCCAAGGATCTCGCCCTGGCCAATGGTCAAGTCCAACAGGCTCAAGACGTGAAGCGGCGCCTTTCGCTGATCGTCGAAGAAACCAGGCGAAAGGCGGATAGGCTTCAGGATATTGTCAACCAAGCGCTCGCTCGGACCGACAAAGGAGAGACGCTTCTCACGAATATCCAAGAATCCGAAAAAGCGGCCGGCTTCCTTGTCGCGCAGGCCGCACTCATCACGTCTCTCACAAATGCCCGCGCGTTCGTGAACCGTGCTTATCAGGAGGCCCTTGGAAGAGGTCCGACCGGTACGGAAATGAAAGCGGCGCTTGAAGGTCTGTTTGTCCAAGGACTCACCGACAGACAGTGGGCAGGAACCGTTTTAGAAACGCCGGAATTTGCCGCCGAAAACCTTTCCAACATGGATTTTGTCCAAAAAGCGGTGCAGGTCATTTTGGGCCGGGCGGCGACCGCCGAAGAGATCTCCGTTCACGGGAAGGCGCTGGATGACAATGAGATCACTCGAACAGATCTGATCCATACGCTGGCCGCTTCATCGGAGGTTTACGTATCGGCTAAGGGATCGTTCGACGAGCATCTGGGACGATTTGTGCAGGCAGGCATCGAGCCGGCCTCCATGGTCAATACGTGGATCGAAGAAATTCCGTCGAAAGATTTCTATGCGGGTGTTCTGTCTAAGTTATTCGACGACCTGAAGCGCCGATCCGCCGCCGACACGGCACTTTTAGACAAATTGTCAAAACTGGATCTGAGTGATCGGGTGCTGGCAGACCGCCTGGCAGCCGCTTCAGCCATTTCCGCGCGGACAGCGGCCCTGGAGAGCGAGATCAAGAGCCTTGCCGCGGGACTTAAATCGGTTGTTGTCGACACGGCCGCGGAGAGCAAGCCGGTTGAAGTTGTCAGCGCCTATGGTGAGCTTGTCGGAAAGGTCAAACAATGGATCGAGAGCGAGAAACAGAGCGCCGAGTCCATGAATCTTACGGTGAGCGCCGATCTCACGAAGCTCGCGGCCTATATTTCGAAAGAGGCTCTCCGGTCCTCCAGGAATTTTGTCAAGCCGGAGGGCGCGGACCTGACATGGCCGCTCATGTTCCAACTTCAAGATCTTGAACAGACCATCCGTTCGATCGATCAGGGGGCAGCGATCCTTTCTTCGGGAGGAGAAAGTGCCGTGGCCTCCGTTCAGCGATCCGATCAGCTTATTCGTCAGCTTATTTCCGAACTGCCTTCCATGACGCAGTCCGGTGAGGGTGCGGTCTACCAGGCCCTTGCCAAGCGGGCAAGCGACCAGGCGGTGACCACGAGGGACGCACTGACAGCCATTCAAACAGAGTACGGCCAAATTGTTGTCCTTGGTTCCAATTTGACGGTTCTAAACCGGGTCCTCGGGACGATCTTCTCCGATCAGATCGAATTGAAGGGAACCTGTGACAACATTGCGGCCGATGAGCAGGCCGCCAGGACGCTGGCGGATTCTTCCGCACGAAACCTTAGTTTTGTACAGCGATCGTTCAATTTCCTCCAGAAAACCGAAAAGGAGGACGAGTTGGCGACGCTGGCTTACGGGATGGAGGTCATGGCGCAGAAGGTCAAAGATCAACTCACGCAAGCCTACCTACTGCTGAGCCGTCAACCCAACAATCAGTTTGTCAAAGATCTTTACCGGAAAGTCGAGCAGGTCAACGGGGCGATCGGCACTATCCAAGATCAGGCGAAGACGAGGCTGGATTTTGCGGTTGCCGTGAATACCGACGGGCAGTCCCTGAAAGAAAAGGTCGTTGCCAAAACGGATCAAATCGCCGTTCTCAGAGATTCGGTCATTTTATCCGGAATGAACGATATTTCTCAGATCAAGGCCTTTAGAACAGCGGCCTCCGGTATTTTGGACGAGGCCAACAAGGCAAAGGCGGTTCTCCAGTCGGTGATCCAGACACATCCCCAAAGACAGGCGTTGCGCGACTCATTCGCGGCCGTGGAAGCTTCGATAACAACCGCTCAAAATTCCGTTGATCAGATCGAGATTCAATTGCAAAAGACAGCGGCGATACAAACCGGCGGCCGTAGTCTGCTGGATTGGATGAATGAAAAAGTCAATGCGAGCCAATTGATCGCAAATCAGGTCACGCTTCAGAAGGATCCTAAAGTGGCCGGTCTGCTGGCCGGGACCGGCACAAAGATCGGCCAGGAAGCCCAGCGCATCCTTGAGATCGCGGCGGATCCGAGTCTCGGCGTTTCTTCGGATATTTATTCCAAGTTAAATGAAATGAATGCATTGGTCAACCAGACCATCGACACCGCTCAAGACAAGGAAGCCGTGGACCGTGTTACGGCCCTATCGGCAGTGTCACGGCAATGCCGTGAGTTGGCGCAAGTGTTGGAGCTCAACTCGACCGCGGCGACTGCTTCACAGATCGACCAGATCGCCGACACAGCCCGGCAGATGCTTGACAAAACGGACCGGATGCTGCTTTCCGCGCAGGAGGCTATGAAAGGCCGTGAGCAAAACAGTGCGATCACCGCGGCCGTTACTTTGTTGTCCAACGATCGAAAGACGATCAGCGATGTTACACGCGCGATCGGCGACCGGCAACTGAAGGTGAGGGCGCTCGAGACCAACGGGTCAAGTCTTACCGGTTATGCCCAAGCCAATAAAGAAGCGGCGTTGTTTGCCTTGGCGAAGGCCCAGGAAGCCTATGGTCAGGAGGATCTGACGAAATTGATCGCTGCAAGCCGTGTGGCGGGTGGAGCTCTTGAAAGGTCATCCAAGGCGTACCAGACCATCTCCGTCCTTGTTTCCGAGAATCCGGAAAATACCGGATTTGCGGACCAAAAGACAGAGGTCGACAATTTGAAGAAGGATATCCAGAACACCCTCATGCCGGGGATCCAGACGCTGGTTAATAATCTGGCCGAAACGATGGCGTACGCGCGGAATCAAACCAGCGGAGGAAATTGGACGAAAGAAAAGATCGTCCAAGAGTACTCCGCGCAGGCCGCCGCGATCAAAGAAGATTATATGGAAATGCTGGCGGTCAAGGAAGCTGAGATCAAGAACGAGACCGCGCAGGCCGCCGCCGCCGGACAGAAATATACCGTGGAGATATTGAATGGGGCCATCGAGCGCCTCGCGCAGTCCCAGCGGACGGATGATTTTGAATACGGCGTCGATGGTTGGAGCGCCGTCGGGACAAGCATGGTTGAGGGCAACACGGTGTTAGGCGGCCGCGGTCAGTTTGGGGCGGGATCAACAGCCGAAAAAGTATTCCAGCCGGGTGAGGGGGATCAGACGGTCATCAGCTTTGATTTCTATTATCTTGATTCCTGGTACGGGGAGTCCGCTTACATTGAGGTCAACGGCCAACGCCAGTGGACCCAGTCCTATCACTACGCTCAGGGCGGCATGGACGGCCCGGCAGGTCAGGGAATGGCCGACTCCAAACAGCATATTGAGATCAGGATCCCGAACACGGGCGCTCCGGTGACGGTCCATTTTGGCACGACGCTCAACCCCATGTGGAGCGCAGCCAGTTGGGCGGTCGACAACGTGTCGGTGACCGGCAGTCAGCCGGCTGTCCCGCTTTTGACACAGACCGACCGGGCGGCGTTGAGCCAGTCGCTTCAGTCCACTGAAGGTTCTTTCGATCTTCTGGAAGCCAAAAATACCGAGGGAGCTTCGCTCGCGGAAAAAGCGGCAGCCGCTTCATACACCATGAACCTCCTCACGGCGCAGATCGAAGGCCTGAGTGACAAGACGATGGGGATGGATCTACTGAGGATGAGTGATCAGTTGAATTCTAAGATCGGCCACTACGCGTCCATTTTGGGAGAGGTCGCCGGTCAGGGCGCCTCCGAGGCCCTGTCTCAAAATATCCAAACGATCAGCGTGTTGTCTCAACAGGCCGGCCTGGACCTTCGGAAATCCTTCAGTCAGGTTGATTCGATCAAGGCCTTTACCGGTTATGACGGCACGGTCATCGACCAGGCCTTCGCGGCGAAGGGAGTTTTTGACAGCGGCTTGATCGCTCTCTCAAGCGTTCAGGATCCGGACAAATTGGAAGCGTTGCGGCGCACCGTCGGAGAATCCATGGGTATTTTGTCGGTCAATGTTTCGCAGATGGCCCGTGAGTTACCGGCTTCTTTGTCGTTGTTTGACCAGTATCAGGCCGCCGCGGTCCTTTCTCTCCAACGATCGGCCGCGGAAGAAAGCGAGAAATTCACGAACGCCGTCTATCAGGTGATGAGCGTAAAAAATCCTGAGACCGTCATGAATGAAGTCAATGCCATCCGCGCAGCGGTCGCGGAACTGAAGAACAGGATCCAGGAAGATCCGGCCGCGCCGGAGGCCAAGGCGTATCTGGCGGCTATCGAGACCCTTTCCCAAAAGGCGGAAAGCTTGGGTCTGGCGATGAGGATGAGTTTCAAGGAACATCCCGAACAACCGGGACTTATGGAATCGGACCGCACCGTTCGGGAAGCCCTGAGTGCCGTCCTGCAGGACGGGACGGAAGCTAAGAGAGAAATGGGTGTCAGTTCCGAAGACGCTGAGCGGCGCCTGATCGAGATGATCGATGCCAAAACGTTGCCGATCCCGGAAAAGATCGCGCAGGCCGTCGTTAATTTCTATCAGGATGTATTGGATGTCTACCAGAATCAGGCGACAAGCGCTCAGGCCGCCTCGTACCAAACACTGATCAATACACTGACCACCAACAACCCTCTCATGTTGACGTCGGGCGGAATAGCGCAAGTGGGCGTGTGGCTCGGCGAACAGGCAGCGAATATAATCAATTGCGCGGCCCATGTGGTGACTTCTTACTTTGCTCAAAAAGGCGTTCCGGTATTCGAGGAAAGGATCGCCGCCGCGGTCCTGATAGAGGATATTTTGAACGGCACGATCGTACCCTCCGCCGAAATGGGAGAAAAAGTCACGACATCGCTTTACGCGATCTCCAAGCTATCGGAGAGCAAGGGGATCTCGGCGGTGGCGGTACAACTTGACGGATCAAAATTGGACGGCCTGACGATGCCGGTGATGGCTTTGGTCGACAAGGACGGTTCGAATCACTTGGTCCTGATAACCGCTGTTTCGGATCAGTCGGTCACTTACGAGTCCAACGGTGCTTTGCGCACGGATCCCAGAGCCGATTTTGCCGCCGTTTATAAAGGGATCGTGATGGCCGACGAAGCGGATCTAAAAGCACAGATCGACGCTCAGGATGCCGTCCTTCTTTCAGAGACTCAGATGAAACAGACCCGCGCCGGCGCGACCCCGGATGTGTTGACCTATGTCGAACTGAACGATTTCGGGCTCGCAGAAAGGGTCTGGAATATCTGCCGGGAAATTTCACTAGGTGATCCCCAGGGGTTATTCGAACAGATCGCCCAGATCCAGACCCAGACCGCCGATTCGAACGTGGTCAGCGCTTTTGCCGCGCGGGTATGGCTCAATGACGCGAAGGCAAAACTCAGCGTGGCCAAAGATTATGCGGAAAGTCTGAGACACATCCTGTCGCAGGTGAACCTCACCGATCTTTCGGTTGACCAGAGTGATTTGGTCGATCAGATCTACACGGCCCTTGATCAAGTGACGGCCATGGAAGGCATGGTCCGGAACATAGAGAGCCGAAAGAATAAGGTCGAGGAAGAAGAAAAATGGGCGATTGACTACCTGAGCCGAGCCGAAGAAGCCGCTTTGAGAGTCGAGCAAGCCTACAAAGATGCTCAACTCAATTCCCAGGACATCTTCAAACTCAAAGCGATGGCGACGGATGCCTATAATTCGACGTTCACCGCTGATGCTCTCACGCTGACTGATTTGATGAGTTTGTGCCCTTCCGATCAGGTCATTACAAATCTTGTTAGCAAGATCAATGCAACAGATCATCGAGCAGCTTCGGACTTGGCCAAGTTAGATCAAATTTATAACGACTACATGTCCAAGACGCTGACTAAACCTCAACTGCAGATCATTGCAGCGTCCGATGTAAACAAGGACGGGACCGTGGATTTCAAGGACGTGGAGGCCCTAACTAAGGCGATGGCTTTGGTTGGAAAAGCCGAATCATGGAGCGTTGTCAGCGCCGTGACGACGAGCTCCTACACACAGAGCGCGGAGCTTGATGCGCTCATTACCACTGTTAAGGCCGCACCGGTCGTTATGAATCTGAGAGATGTTGCCGAATGGAAACAGCTTTTGGATATTTTTGAATATACAAGTTCGTTCAAAACTTGGACGGACACAACCGGGGCCACGATTAATTCGCTTGATTTCGCGAATTTCAACGGTGATAGTCAAACGGTCGGTGGTGTAACTATTCCCATTATTGATCGTAAAGATTATGAACAGCTGTCGAACGTTATCAAATACCACGTGGACATCGCGGGTCCGATGACGGCGGCGGGTACCTACGGTCCAAGGGACGGGGTAGTTGACGCCAATGATTACAACGCGATCCTGGCGTTCATGTCCGGGACGACTCTATTGTACGACAAGGAGTATTCAGTCACCGAATATGCCTACAGCGCAGAAAATGCCAACGAGCTTGTGAAGCAATACGCGGAAGCGGCCAAAGAGGCCAAGGATTCGGCGCTTCAGACGACGAATTACGACTCCGCCGCCAAGTTCGCGATGATCGCCAAGACCCTCGCCGACAATATTCTCAACGAGAACTTTGACGGTCAGATCGATCAGAGGATGCTCTCGATCCAGTGGCAGAAAGCGCTCGGATACGCCGGGGAAGCCAGCCGCCACGCCGAGGCCCTGAAGGGCGAGAACCCCGGATCGTATGCCGCTTCGATCATTGAGCAGAACACGGCCAACCGCTCCCTTGAGCAGTCCAAGGACCTCTTCGATTTCATTCTTGACCACGACATTAATCTCTATTCTGAAATAATGAGCGCGGATGAAATAGGACATTTCTCCGAGCTTAAAGACGGTCTGGTCGATCTATTGAACAGCGATTATGTCGCGAGGCTCCGTGAACCTTACGAGAGCGGATCGATCCAGAAGATCCTTGCCAATGCCGAGGTGATAAAGAACACGATACAACTGCTCAACAAGAACACGAGCGCCTCGGTTGCCAACGCTGTTTACGACGAGGCGCGGACAATGCTTACCAACGTCAAACTGTTGATGACGCAGGCGACGGATCCGGCCCTTTATCAGAAGAAGGCTCTTCTGTTACGCAGTGCCGAAAATGATTATACGAAAGCCTATGAGGTAACAGTCGGTTTCTTTGAACGGATCATTGCTCTCTGGGAGGAAGGGGACGAGCCAACCGCCGGCCAGATAGATTGGATCATGGATCTGACGGGCATTGATCTGGGTGTCGGCCCGTTTGCCGCCGGGTCCGTTGAAGAAGCTGAAGCCAAGAAAACTTTAAGATCGATCCGTGACGATTATTTGAATAGGCTGCAAGCGCTGAAGGAAAACCCGACCGGGAATTTATTCAGGCAGCTTGATCAATCGTTCTCGAACCTGGCTGCCTCGTACACGGACTCTCACAATAAGGCCAGAGCGGCCTACGCGGGTCTTGTGAGTGACGTCGAGTTGCTGGCAACAACCGTTTCAGATCTGGCCGCGATCGAACAGACGGCCCAGACTGCCCGCAAGTCCATTGACAGCAATCTGCAGCTTTTCAAGGCCGCGTTCTGGAGCAAAGCGGAACTGGTTTCCACCTGGAATGAAGACAACGAACAACTCAGGAAAATTGGCAGTGCCGCGGACCCCGCTTCACCCAAGGGCCTTTACCAGGTAATGAAGCTGAATTGGATCAATAACCAGCTCTCATTAGGCAGTTTGCCGTCGGCTCTTCCAAGCCCTCCAGCGCCCCCAGAGTCCGCATCGATCATTGCGATGCGCGAAAGGGACCAGGAAATGCGCAACAACCTCGCTGCGATCGGGAACTTCCCCGAATGGATCGAATCCTGGCAGCGAACCGGGATCAAGCCGTCGCCGGCCGCTGTTCCTGTCGAGCCCTCGGGATATTCGGAATTGCAGCGCGCGGTTACCGTCAATGACCTTATTGCCGTCAGGGACCAGATCAATCAAAAAGTGGTCGAGGACGCTCTGGCCCTGATCGATACGTGGATCGCGGCCCTGGAAGCGGATCCTGCTTTCTCAGTGCTCCCCGCTAATGCGATGACGGTGAATATCTATCCGCCGAGCGGTTCGGATACGAGCATCACTGCTTTGAAAAAAGTTAAAGCCAATATACTGACCTCCGACCGCCTAAAGACCGAGGCGAGCGCGCGTTTGATGAAAGATATTACGCGGCTTGAAAGTGAATTGCGGTGGATCGGCATGCCTGCACCCGCGACCGGGATCTTGGGATTTTCCATTCAACCGCCTGCCTTCGCTGACGCGAGCACGGTGTGGGATTCAGGCGTATTGAAGATAAGACAGGCCTCGGGAACGGATACTCTCCTAGGTATTTTCGAGGATCCGGATATGGCCGAGGATTGGGTCCGGGAAGTCAATCAGCGTGCCGAGGAGATCCAGGCGCTATACGCTGACCTGAAGGCCAGCGCCTACTCCTATCCCCAAGACCAGGTGATCCAAGAGGCCGTTTCGGCCCTCAACGTTGAAGTGGCCGATATCCAAAATATTGCCGACTTCCTGACGCAGGTAACGGGCGCCTTAACCAGGACGAAATCCGCCGCCGGACTTCAACAACGGATCGACGCGGCCGAAAGTCTCAAGAAAAAAGCGGTGGATATGATCTACGATGCCGCCTCCGGTCCGGCGGACCGGCAGGCATGGTTCGAGATGTGGACAAAGGCGTATGAACAGCAGCTGGAAGAACAGAAAGTGGCCTCGATCGACGCAACGAACGCAGCCAAGCTGATCCAAAATGCGGCCGCAATCAAGGAAAGGATCCAGAGCTACGCCGTGGGAGCCGCTTATATGCCGACGGTCTCCTTTGATCAGATACAGACCATCTTTGACACTGTCTCAACCAGAGTCGAGTTGGCTCAAGAGCAGACCGGAATCCAGATAGAAGAAGGCGCCTTCTACGACCAGACGCTTGAGGAATCCATCGCAAAAACTGATTCAAGCCGGGACGCTTACTTCGACCTGGTCTGGTACCGTGAGCCGTCGGGCGTTGAACAGCCGCTTGAAGACATGAGCGTCAAGAGACTCAGAGAGCTTGCGTTGGCGGCCGATTACAATTCGCAAAGATATGCCTATGAACAGGCGCAATTATTGGCTGACCTCTACCGGAATTTGGTCACCTATCATCCTCTGGACCCGGCGCTTCAGGTTCGCAAAGCCCAGGCGCAGGATGAGCTCACTTTTTATACTTTACAGTTGAGTTCCGCCGAAGCGGCTCTTAGTACGGCGAAAGCCGAATTGCTAGCGGCAAGTTCCGATCTTGACGATTACAGGAAAGCCGCGGATGAAATTTTTGAAGCGGAATTGACCGCCCGGAAGAGCTATTTTGAGGAAAGCGCTTCCACAAAATCAGGCGAAAATTCCTATAAGGCCTATTCTCAAGCGGCCCTCGAAGCCAA
>PEWW01000075.1:0-3408 GCA_002779345.1 Candidatus Omnitrophica bacterium CG07_land_8_20_14_0_80_50_8
ACGAATAAATCGTATCCGGATTTCCGACCAAGAGATTGACGTTGCTCGAAGCGAGGAATTCCAGTAGTTCTGATGCCGACAACGCTGACAAAAGATCCTCAATTTTAACTTCGCCTTTGATGTCGGCGGCCGATTTAGTGAGTAAGCTGTTACTCTCAAGTGCGGTTAAAAGATCATCATTTTTCGCTTTGGCCAAATCAAGGCCAGCCGCCGTCAGTTTCTCTTTAAGAGCCGCCATCGTGGCTTCAACGTCCAAACTTCCATCGTCTTTCTTCAAAGTTTGGTTTTCATCGATGTACCCTTGCCTGATCAGAAATGACAAAAGCTCATCTCCCGACAACGCATCAAACGCATCTTGCATGCTAAGCTTGCTGATGGTTTTATCGGCGTCCTCAGAAATAAAACCTTTCGAATAAAGAAGCGTCAAGAGGTCCTTGCCGGATAAGTCATCCAGCAATTCTTTTCCAGAAAGCTGGCTCAAGATCGACTCCGCACTGCCATTCAGTAAACCGCTTTGTTCAAGCAACCCCAGAAGCTCTTTAATAGACAGCGTCTTCAATTTTTCTGCCACTAAAATACTTCTCAAATCCTGGTCTTTGAAATTAAAGGCATTGTCTTTCACAAACTGCGCGATGTCCGAAATGTCATAACTGTTTTGACTTTTCAGGGTATCGCCGTCATATTCATAGTAGGTTAAAGTGCTTGGATTATTTTCATCATCATAATCGCTCAATGTGTATGAAATCTTTTCCTTCCCTTTTTCTCCGGTAAAGACCGATAATGACGTTAAGTGGTCCTCCGTCAGACTATTTCTGTAGGCAGCATCCTTGAAGTCTCCTGTGAGGCCTTCAATGTTGAATGTCTCTATTTTCTGTAAAACACCATCTGAATATTTATAAACGGACATTTCTGTCGGTTCATTAGTCCCGTCTTCAAAACCCGAAAGCACATAGGCCAGATGGCTGTCAGTTCCGTCTCCTTCAAAATATGACTCTTCGAGAATCATTTCGTCCGTCAGGCTCACTTTTTTCAAGTCAACATATCCACCCTTGAACTTTTCCCCATCCTTCCCCTCGATATCCTTCACATTTTGAATATATTGTGAAATATCGACGCCAGTCACATCGTACTTTACGATCTTCAAAAGTTTATCACCCGCATATTCGTACACATCCAACGTCGTCGGTGTGCCGTCCTCGTTCGGGTCTGAAAGCGTGTATTGGAGCTTGTCACCGGGTGGGCCGCCTCCGCGCCGTCTTTCATCATCCAGAAAAGGCTTTTTCTTTCTCAATCGCCGCATGAAATCATCTATCGTGGAGTTAGCAAGATCATATCGGTCCTGCTGTCCCTGAATAAAATATTCATGCTTTTGCTGCTGCTCAAGGAGGTATCTGGGAAGGAATTTACTGTCTTTTTGCTTTTCACGCTGCAGAAAACCGCTTGGGTCAGCGGCAAATACAATCTCTCGGCTTGCGAAATTGAAAATAATAATGATACTTATAATCTTGACCCAAAGAGGCCAACGACTCTTGAACGGCTTAACTTCCGTTACCATCAATTCACTATTATCCATCTGCTTTTCCACACGCGCCTATTCTATAAAATCCGCAGATACTCTTATCATTTAATAGCCATTTAATATCCAACAAGCCAATAAACACTGCATACATATCTATATGCAAGTTTATAAAAAGACCACCCGACAATTCATAAAATACTTTTTTAAAATGCCACCAAACATCCGTTCCTTATTCATCACTGGACAACATCTTAAATACTTTTAATTTTCCTTAATTTATCACAGAAACAACCAAACTTGACAACTGTATCTATAAAAATTATGCCATATTAACTATGGGTTATCAAATTATTAATCCACAATTTATTCGACTAACAAATATATCAACATATAGACAATTGTCAATATATCGTAAAATAATACTACATTTATTTTATACTAACGGAATTCTAATGGTGGACTACTTTTCTCATTAACTCAATAATGTCATTCGACATAATGTAGAACGCAGGCGTCACCATAAGTGTGAGAATTGTTGAACTTACAACTCCCCCAATGACGGTAAGAGCCAGGGGAGACCAAAGGTTGGCGCCTTCCGTTTTATCGATAGCCATTGGAATAAGGCCTAGGACAGTAGTACTCATTGTCATCAAAATGGGGCGTAAACGGTCACGATTGGCAAAAATGGCGGCTCTTATGGTTGAACAATTTTTTTGCTTTGCGTAATAATTGATCCTGTCCACCAGCATAATCGAATGATTTACGACAATGCCGCCGAGCATCATCATCCCGAGCATCGCCCCAATTCCGATCGAATGCGGACCGAAGTACAGCGCAATCACGGCGCCGACCAGTGCCAAGGGGACAGCCACCATGATAAGAAGCGGCTGATGGAACGATTCGAACAGCGATGCGAGAACCAGGTACACAAGGACCAGTACAAATACGATCATGAGTCGCATTTGCTTATTGGTCTTCACGAGTGTTGGATAATCGCCGCCCACACGGTAAAAATAGTCTTGTGGGAAAGGTACGTTCTTAAGGTTCTTTTGAATTTCCGAGACGACCTTGCTCAAGGGGATCTTTCCGATATTGGAACTCACTTGAATCATACGGTTTTTGTCCTTACGCCAGATCTCGCTTGGGCCGAGACCGAACTTAAAATCCGATAACTGGTCCAGCAACAAGGGGTCCCCGTCTTTGTTGGTCATGATCAGATTATGCAGATCTTTGAATGTTTTCCTGTATTTTTCATCCACCCTCGTGATGGTTTCCACCTCAGTCCCTTCCGTATGGTAAACCGTGGCCCTGAAACCCCTCATCTTCCCGTGGATCTGGTTTCCTGTCTCGCTCACATTCATCCCATAGAGTCCCGCTCGTTTCTTATTGACGATAACCTGCATTTCAGGCCGTCCCTCGCGCATACGAATTTTTGTGTCGGTCAAACCTTTGACATTCTCCAAACGGTTCGCGATGGCCATGGCGAGCTCTCTCAATTTCTCGTAGCTATACCCGAAAACTTCAATAATAACTTCTTTTGTTCCTACTTGTTCTTCCTCTTGGAAATAGATAAAAGCGGGATGCATCTTGCCGGTTTCTTGGCGAATGGCCTCCACGATGTCTTTGACGGATCTTTTTCTTTCCGTTGAATTTACGAGCTCCACGTAAACTTTTGAAGACCATGGTTCAATGCGTGAGCTTACGATTTTTACTTCCGGAATTGTTTTAACAAAATTTTCGACTTTTTTTACGACCTTATCCGAAGCTTCCAAACGGGCCCCGGTCGGCAATTCAACAAAAATGGTAAACTTGTTCTGTTCGGTACTCCCCAGGTATTCAAGCCCCAACCGCGAGGCAAAGAAAACAGCTAACAGGAACATGCCGACACA
>PEWW01000075.1:3416-9449 GCA_002779345.1 Candidatus Omnitrophica bacterium CG07_land_8_20_14_0_80_50_8
CGACCCTTCGCCGGTAGCGTATAGACTGGAATAAAAATTTTCGTTCAATCACGGAAAATTTCTTTATCCATGATTCGGGATCTTCTTTCGAGCCCGCGTCCGAATAGGCGTTGAATCCCGGCCTAGAACACATCATTGGGACTAGCGTAACGGCGCATGCCATTGATACTAAAAGAGATACAACAATTGTCGAGGCCATGCCCGAATAGAGCTTTTGTAACACCTGTCCCATAAAAACAAGCGGCAAAAAAACGATCACCACGGTCAGTGTGGAGGCCACGACCGCCAGGAACATCTCACTGCTTCCCTGGACCGAAGAGGGAATGATCGCGTTGCCCGTTTCTCTTTTTTTTAGGATGTTTTCAAAAACAACGATAGAATTATCAACAAGCATTCCTACGCCCAAAGCCAGCCCGAATAGCGTCATCACATTGATCGTAAGCCCGTAGTTCTTCATAAAAATAAATGTCCCCACCACCGACACCGGTATAGGAAAAGTGACTATAATAATGGACCGAAACTTTTTATAAACTATTAAGGTGGTTACAAGTCCGATAAATAGGATGTATAAGAATGTATCTTTGGCAAACAAAGTCAAAACGATCAAAGTAATAACCGTTGTAAGCAACCTTACATTCAATTTAAAAAGGAAAATAAAGAATATCAGGATAATGAGTACGATCCCCTGCATGAGAGATTCTTGAAGATTGTTAATGGCCTTTTTAATGAATTCAGCCTGGTTGGAGGTCACCACCAAATGAATATCTCGCGGCAATTTAACTTTGATCTTTTCTATCTGGGCCAAAAGCTCTTTGGCAACCGTGATAGTATTTTTAGTGCTTTCCTTCTGAATGTAAATCGTAACGACCGGCCGGACGTCGAGACGCGAATATTCGTTGGGCTCTAAGAACGAATCCTTCACATTGGCGATGTCCTTCACGCGGATAATGGAGCCCGCGGGGGTCCGGCGAAGGGCCATGTTCTTGATCTGGTCTATGGAGTCAAATTCACCTATCATGCGCACTAAATAGCGGTCCGTGGATCGCTTCACTTCGCCTGAAAGAAGATTCAGATTGTTTGAGCCGAGGATGCCCGTGACTTCATCGATCGGAATTCCGTACGCGGCAAGTCTCACTTGGTCCACTTCAACCAATATTTTCCTCTCGCGGCCGCCCGCGACTTCGACATTTGCCACGCCGGGCACGCGTTTCAAATTTTCCTTCATTGCCTGATCAACGATTTTCCGGATATCTTCCGTGGTCCGCCGTTCACTGGTGGCCGCCAGAATAAATACGGGTACATCGACTTGCTGAAATTGCGCGATGACCGGTTTTTCTATTTCCCTTGGGAGTCGATTTTTTATTTTCGCGAATTTTTCACGGACGTCAAGCGCCGCGAAATCCATGTTGGTGCCGGATTGAAAACTTAAAACGACCGTCGATTCCCCTTCTTTGGATATCGATAAAAGCTGTTCCAGGTTACTCACGGTCGCCACTGCTTCTTCGACGAGCTTTGTGACCTGTTCCTCAACATCCGTCGGCGGTATCCCGCCGCGTACCTGGATAATGATACTGATCTGGCCGAAAGAGGTATTGGGATAAAGCTCGACGGGAAGTTTAAGAAGAGACACCGCTCCGAAGAGAAGGACGATCAGGGTGACCATAAAAACCGTGATAGGTTTTTTGATTGATATTTCGGGAAGATTCACTTGGCCCGCCGCTTAAACCGTTCCGCGATCTCGCTGGTGCCAACATAGATGGATGGGACAACGACCAAAGTTAAAAAAGTAGCGACGAGAATACCGCCGACCGCGGTCACACCCAGAGGCGCCTGGAGAGAGTCTTCCCCTTTGGCGAGCGCGAGTGGTAAAGCGCCAAAGGCTGACGAAAACGCGGTCATTAAGATAGGCCTTAGGCGTGTTTTACCGGCCTTGATCGTCGCCTCGTACAACGACATCCCGTCACCTCTCAATTGATTGGTATAGTCGATGAGGATGATCCCATTATTGACGACAATACCCCCTAAAAGGATCATACCCAAAATAGCCACCATACTGATCGGGGTATTGAACGCCCAAAGCGACAAGGCTACGCCAATGAGTGACAAGGGAAGACAAAACATAATAATAAACGGCTGCCACAAGGACTCAAACTGGGCAGCCATGACCATATAAACGAGGATCACCGCCAAGATTAAAGCAAAGATCAGGCTTGAAAACGATTCATGGATTTCCTGGCTTTCTCCCGCGATTTGGATCGAATACCGTTCTGGGATGGTCAGATTCTGGATCTGGGATTGCACATCCGCAACGATGTCCTTGAGGTTTCGATCATGGATTTTCGCGTAAAGTTGCAAGGTTCGCTCCTGGGATTCTCTTTTAATTTCGCTCGGACCTTTACCGCGGGTAAACTTCACGAAATCAGCGAGCGGCACGTCTATATCCAAAGGAGAACGGACCATCAGGAGTCCGAGCTTTTTAAGTTGGTCCCGATCCGCCGCCTTGAGCTGGACCCGAATATCAATTTCACGGCCTTCCTCTTTAAACTTGCTCGCCGTGATACCTTTCATCGCGATATTCGCCGCTTGCGCGATATTCACGACCGATAACCGGTAAAAACTGGCGCGGTCCTTATTGATAGAGATCTTAGTTTCCGGAAACGGTTCCGCCAGGTTGTTGGCTACTCCATAGATCCCCGGGATGTTCGAGATCTTTTCCTGCGCTTGATGCATGAGATGTGTAAGCTCTTCAAGTTTAGGACCCTTGACATTAATGATGATGGGGGCATCACTGCCCGAAGACCCTACGTCGAACGCGCTTTCATTCAGGCTGTAGCTGAGCCGCGCCGGCTGGATGCTTTGCTTGCCTTCGGAAAATTCAAAATACCTCCGGATCTCCTCGACCGCCTCGTTTGTCGTAGTTTTACGGTCGGCTTTTAAGTTGACGATTAATTCCGCCTGGTTAGCGCCAAAACTCTCAATGACTTGTTTGGTATCACTGTCTTTGTCGGAGCCCACCACGACAGAGATGGTCTCAATATCCGGCATCCGTTTTATATAATTTTCGAGTTTCTTTGATATCTCATTGGTATATTCAACCCGCATCCCGACGGGCAGATCAATTTTTATTGTAAATTCACCCTGGTCTATTTTCGGTAAAAGGATTTTATCAACTCCGTACATGAGGTAACACATACTTCCCACAAATATTCCTAACACGACCAAAAGATAAATCCATTTTCTTTTGAGAAATGCGGGCAATATCTTGTCGTACGCCCGCTCCATCATACGAATAGGCAGCGAGGCCTTTTCCAGGATCGCTTCGACAGGGCTTCGGCCCTTGGAGGAGCCGCTCTCATCATGGATATCCCGCTTGGTTAAAGCGGATTTGCCCCCGAGCTTATTGATCATCATCGGAAGAAGCGAGAAGGCGATAACGGCGGAAATGATCTGGGTGACGACAACCACGAGAGCCAATTGTTTGAAAAGCTGCCCGGCAATTCCCGTCACAAAAACGATGGGCAAGAAAACGGAGACGGTCGTCAGCGTCGATGCGATCATCGGCGCCATCATCTCTTCTGCGCCAACGATCGCCGATGCGCCGATGCCTTCTTGAGGATTTTCCCTGAATTTTCGGTAAATATTCTCGATCACACAGACGGCGTTATCTAAAAGCATACCCACGCCAAGCGCGATACCACCCATCGATATAACGTTCAGCGAAATATGCATAAAATACATAAGTGTAAAAGTCGCTAAGACGGTGACGGGGGTGATGGTCACCACCAGCGCTGAATTTTTAAAATCCCTTAAGAAAAGGATCAGGACCAAAAAAGCGAGGACGCCTCCCTGGACTCCGGCGTCCTTCACCCCGCCCAATGCGTTGTTAACGGACTTTGACTGGTCGGAAATCACATCAATACGGATATCTTTCGGAAGTTGCGCTTTCAGATCAATGAGTTTTTTCTTAATACCGTTGGTCACCTGAACGACGTTTGCCTGGGCTTGTTTCTGGATCGAAAGCGTCACGTTTTCAAGACCGTTGAAACGGGAGAAACTCGTTCTGTCTTTGATCGTCCGGCTGACGCTGGCGACATCCTTTAAAAAAATCAGGCGATTGGAAGGATCGTTCTCGGATGGGTTTCTCTGGTACGCGTTACTGGATTGATTGGTCGGTTCATTCCGAATAGGGATTTGACCTATTTCATCGATATGCTTGAATTCTCCCAAAGTTCGAACAAGGTATTCATAAAAACTTTCCTTAATGGTCCCCCCCGGAAAATTTAGGTTTGCCGCACTGATAGCGTCCGAAACCTCAGTGATCGCGACGCCTGAAGCCTTGAGTTTGCCTTGGTCCACGTCCACCAGGATCTGCTCTTTTGCGCCGCCCGAAATACTCGCCGACGCGACTCCTTGGATCTTCTCGATCTCGTCTTTGAACCATTTGCGGGACAACTCTCGAAGCTGGATAGGACTTCGTTCGGGGCTCGAAATACTGATAACCATCACGGGCTTCTCGAAAGGATTATATTTTAAAACCACCGGTTCTTGAGTATCACGGGGAAGACGCTCTTTGATGAGGTCGATTTTTTCGCGGACCGAAAGCGAAGCGTAATCCATGTTTTGGTCCCATCCAAATTCAACCAACACCAAAGAAAGTCCCTCTTTAGAAGTAGAACTTACTTTTCTTAAGCCGGAAATCCCGCCGACCGCCTCTTCGATGGGTTTTGTGATGAGCGTTTCGATCTCTTCAGGCGCCGCATTTTCATAGGGGGTCACGATGGACATTTGCGGATACGAAATAGGTGGGAACAATTCCTGGGACAAAAGCTTAAAAGAAATAATGCCAAAAAGAACTACCCCGATATAAACCATCAGGGTCGTGACGGGACGGCGTATGGACTTTTCAGGAAGGCTCACCCCACCGCCTCCGTTTGAAAAAGAATTTTTCGTCCGCCAGTGGCGGACGGGCCCGCCAATGGCTTAGTGATCTTACCGTCTGAGATGGCGCGGCGGGCCAACGGAGGTGGTGGGGTCAAAAAATTCCCTCTTGAGTTTCTGTAATTTCTACTTTGGACTTATCCTGAAGCTCTTGTTCGACATCCACCACAATAAGATCCCCTTCTTCTACGCCTTCTTTCACTTCGATGGCATCCGGGGTGGCATAACTGACTTCAATCGTGCGTACTTCAATAGTTCCAAAAGTAGTTTTGGGTTCTTCCACAGCTTCCTGCACGTCCTTGGCGCCGCCTTTTCGTTTCTTCGTTTTATCTTTCACTTTTTTATCCAAACTCAACTGGTCTTCGGCCTTATCCGTGGTTTGACCCGGTTTGGCTTCCTCCACATGGACAATGTACGCAAGATACTGGTCTTCCTTCTTCTTGAAACTGGAGCTCGGAATGACCAGCGCCTGCTCCTTTTCATAAACCAGCACGTTCACGCGGCCAAACATGCCGGATTTAATTTTTTCGTCGGCGTTGGCAATTTTGGACGTGACCTTCAAAGTCCGTGAACGCCCTTCCACGAGGGGAGATACGGATTCGACCTGACCTTTAAAAACCTGGTCAGGATAAGAATCAACCACGACTTCCACATTTTGGCCTTCCTTGACTTTCGCAATGTCCTTTTCGATCACCCCGAATTCCACGTAAACATCCTTCAAGTCCACAAAGGTGCCGACTTTATCCTGAGGAGAGACGAGCGAACCTTTGCTCACTTCCAGCGACCCAATATAACCGTCGCTCAATGCCACGAGATTCGTTTTATCCAATTCCGCTTTTGCGGATTGGTACTCCAACTGGCTTTGCTTTAATTTCGTCTCCACAATGGACCCTAATTCAAAAAGTTTGGTCTGCTTTTCAAGCTCCACTTTGGCGTACTCAAGCTTGAGCAAAGCCTCTTTTTGATCAAGACTCGCAATAATGTCACCCTGGGTAATTTTTTCCCCTTCCCTGAAATTAATATATTCCACATTCCCTGGAATCGGAAATTTTAGATCAAACTCATGAAAACCTTTGATCGTGCCCAGCGACGGCA
>PEWW01000059.1 GCA_002779345.1 Candidatus Omnitrophica bacterium CG07_land_8_20_14_0_80_50_8
CAAATGGCCTTCATTTACGGCGACAAACTAAGAGAGGCCGCTCCCAAGATCAACACCAAGGGCGAGGCCTGGGACCGGATCCTTCTTTTGCATGAAGCCAAAAAGGAAAGAATCAAAACCAGTGACACCGAGGTGGTTGAATGGATATCCAAACAGCCCCTATTTCAAAGCCATGGCGAGTTTGACACGAACATTTATAACCTCTACGTTAATCGTTACTTGCGTTCCAATCCAAGGGATTTTGAGGAAGAGATCCGGGATATCCTGACGATCGAAAAGATCGCCGACAATATCAGATCGCGCATCTGGGTCAATGAGAGTGATCTGAAAGCCCTTTACCTTCAGGAGAACAGCGAAAAGGATGTCCTCTACGGCATCGCGTCCTGGGAATCAGAAAAAGGCAACGTCAAGGTCGGTGACGAGGAAATCGCGAAGGTCTACCCCATCGTGAAAGATAAGCTTTCGGAGCCCGAACGCGTAAAGGTCAGTTATCTTTTTATTCCAAAAGACAAAGAGGAGAGTTTAAAAACTATTTTCAATGAGAAGGGCATGACGCTTGAGGCGCTCGCCGCAAAATATTCTGTGGAGCTGAAAGAGATCGGCTATTTCTCCAAGGATGAAGCCGCCGCCGGAAGCGGTCCGCTCATGGATCTATCCCCGGTGATCTTCTCTTTAGCGCCGCAAAAAGAAAGCGATTGGATCCGCCTCGGCATAGGCTCCTACAAGATTAAGATCATCGACAAAAAAAGTGAGCGGTCATTGACGGCGGATGAAGCCAAGATTGAACTTAAATCGATCATCTTGAAACAAAAGGCCTCGGAAGCTGTCATTAAAAAAATGAACGAAATTAAGAACAAGCTGACAGGAAATGACCTTGAAAAAACTCTGAAAGACCTTTTGATCGACACTCAGCGGTACTCGAAATTCAAAAAAGGCAGCGCCCTTCCCGGTATCGGTCCTTCCCAAGCGGTCGATAGCGTGGTTGCCTCACTAAAAGAAGGCGAGGTTAGCCAGGCATTCGCGGCGCCCGGCGGAGCCTGTATTTTAAAAGTCACTAAAATTTGGCCGGCGGGTGATAAAACTTATGAATCCGAGAAAGCGGCTTTTAGAAAGAAAGTACTGGATCAAAAAATTTCGGATGAAATGTCCAAACTCTTAGATAAGCTCAGAAATCAGTTGAAGGTCGATCTTGAGACGATGCGAAAGATTTTCGCCGAGGAGAAACCGGCGGCCGATTGAAAACGGCGGCATTGAAAGATGCGATTGGCTCAATAGTCAGACGCTGGTATAGCCACGGTCAAATGGATGTTTGAACGGTCCTGTCAACGGGCCGCTTTTTTGTCGTTCAGGATATCTTGGAGTTCTTTCATGAACTGGTTGATGTCCTTGAACTGGCGATAAACGGAGGCGAACCGGACGTACGCGACCTGGTCCAGTTTATGCAGGTGGTCCATGACCAGTTCTCCGACCGTCTGGGCTTTGACTTCCTTATCAAAATTTTTCTGAAGTTCCTTCTCGATCTTGTCGACGACGCCCTCGATCTTGTCGACGCTCACCGGACGCTTTTCGCACGCCTTTAAAATACCGGAGATAATCTTGTTGCGGTCGAACGCCTCGCGGCGGCCGTCTTTCTTGATCAACATGAGAGGCATTTCCTCGATGTATTCATAGGTGGTGAAACGTCGCTTGCATTTCATGCATTCCCGGCGGCGGCGGACACTTTTGTCTTCATTGGAAGACCTGGAATCGATGACCTTATCCTCGATAAATCCGCAAAAAGGACATTTCATAGGTTACCTCCGACCTGCAACAATTCAGGGTACAATGGAAACTTTCGGGTCAAGGCCTGCACGGCCGTCCGCGCGAGGGCAATTCTGGATTCAGACTGGACATCGGACAAAACATCGGCGATCAGGTCCGCGATTTGGGTCATCTCTTTTTCTTTCATACCGCGCGTGGTGACCGCCGGCGTCCCCAAACGAATGCCGCTTGCCTTGAAAGGGCTTTCAGTATCGAAGGGGATCGTGTTCTTATTCACGGTGATGGCCGCGCGGTCAAGCGCCTCGGCGGATTCTTTGCCGGTTAAGCCGCGTTTGCGAACGTCCACGAGCATCAGGTGATTGTCCGTGCCGCCGGAAACGAGGCGAAACCCTTTTTGGTTCAGGCCTTGAGCCAAGGTTTTGGCGTTTTTAACGATCTGACCCTGATAAACCTTAAACTCGGGTTCAAGCGCTTCTTTCAACGCCACCGCTTTCCCCGCGATCACATGCATCAACGGACCTCCCTGCAGGCCCGGAAAAACTTCAGCGTCAATTTTTTTGGCAAATTCTTTCCGGCAGAAAATAAGCCCGCCTCGCGGGCCGCGCAACGTTTTATGCGTCGTGGTCGTGACAAACTCTGCGTAAGGAATCGGGCTGGGATGGATGCCCGCCGCGACCAATCCCGCGATATGCGCCATGTCCACGAAAAGAAATGCGCCGACCTTGTCGCAAATTTGGCGAAAACGCGCGAAATCGATGACCCGCGGATACGCCGAAGCCCCGGCCAGGATCATTTTGGGCTTGTGTTCAAGCGCGAGAGACTCGATCTCGTCATAATCGAGCCGTTCATCCTCGGCGCTGACGCCATAAGAGACGATCTTGAAAAATTTTCCCGAAAAATTCATCGGGTGGCCGTGCGTCAGATGCCCGCCGTGGGAAAGGTTCATCGCCAAGACCGTATCTCCTGGGGCCAACATCGAAAAATAAACAGCCGCGTTCGCCTGCGAGCCCGAGTGCGGCTGGACGTTCACATGTTCGGCGCCGAAAAGCTTTTTCGCGCGCTCGATCGCCAGGGTCTCCGCCACGTCGACATGCTCACAACCGCCATACCAGCGCTTGCCGGGATATCCTTCGGCGTACTTGTTGGTCAGGACCGACCCCACGGCTTCCATCACCGCCAGACTTGTGAAATTTTCACTGGCGATGAGCTCGATATTTTCATTTTGTCTGAGAATTTCACAAGCAATAGCTTTGAATATCTCAGGATCCGTGTCAGATAAATGAGTCATTTTTTGGCCCTAGGCTTACGCGCGCGAACCGCTTTCTTTTTCTCACAGATTTTACCCTCGAGGCGGCTCATCTGATCCACGCGGCGTTTGTGACGACCCGCCTCAAAACCGGACTCAAGCCATGAACGTACGATGAGTTCCGGATCGTCAAACAAGTGCTCCGACCCCAGAACCAAAATATTGGCATCGTTGTGCAAACGTGAAAGCACCGCAACGTTTTTATCAAAACAGATCGCGGCGCGGACATGGGGCAATTTATTGGCCATCATCGCCATGCCGTTGCCGGTTTTACATATCAAAATCCCCAAATTCACCTTTTTTTCAGAAACCGCTTTGGCCACTTTATAGGCAAAAATCGGGTAATCACAGGCTTCCGGGCTTTTGGTTCCATAATCTATGACGCGGTAACCCTCCATAACCAAAAATTTAATGATATCCCCTTTCAGCGCGAATCCGCCGTGATCAGATCCTAATGCGATTTTCATGTGTGACTCCTTAAAAATAACCCGTTCTATTTCTACAAACTTTGAACTATTTTTTCCAGACAATCACGAATCATAGATAAAACATTTTGATAAAAACTATCCGACATCTGTATCGGGTCCGGAATATCGACGCAGCCCGTATGCTCGTAAGCCGGCGCGTAAAAATCCGTCATGAGAAATAGTTTGTCCTTCGCCTCCGGGACAAAACGCACGATCCAGTCCCGGTGCGTCTTCTCCATGACAAATATTTTATCCGCGGCGCGCACCATCTCGGCATTAAGCCGCCGGCTCACATGACCTGACACGTCCACGCCTTCGGTTTTCATCACCTCAAGCGTCTCCGGGGATGCGGGAAAACCATCGATCGCGCTGATCCCCGCCGAGGAGACTTCAAAGTCATTCGCGCGAGCTTGAGTCAGCTTTTTAAATAACCCCTCTGCCATGACCGAGCGGCAGCTATTACCGGTGCAAACAAACAGGATCTTCATTTAAAGCGTAACTTTTTTTTTCAGAATCTTCTTCCGATTGTCGTCTTTATATTGAGCGAGCGCTTTTTCGATTCTCGCGTCTTGGAGCGCCAAAATCCTGGCCGCCAAAAATGCCGCGTTCTTCACACCACCCGCTCCCACCGCCATGGTCGCCACCGGTGTTCCCGCCGGCATCTGCAAAGTAGAAAGGAGCGAGTCCACGCCCTTAAAAAACGCGGTTTCTATCGGGATCCCCACCACGGGGAGCAGTGTATTCGCAGAGGCGACACCCGCCAGATGCGCGGCGCCGCCGGCCGCCGCGATGATGACTTTGAATCCATTTTTTTTCGCGGATTTCACGAACGCGAGTGCCTCATTGGGCGTACGATGGGCGGACAACACTTTGGTTACAAACGAAATCCCCAATTCCCTAAAAATTTCTCCGCAAGGCTCAAGCATCGGCGCGTCCGAATCACTGCCCATTAGAATTGCTACGGTCGGTTTCATGAATTTTCCCCGCTCATTTTCTATCTGACGGCCCTGGTCGCTTTATACCCGATGTCCTTTCGGTAGTACATTTTATCAAAAAAGATCATGTCCACGGCGCTATAAGTTCTCGAAAGCGCTTCGAAAATACCCCGCCCCGAACCCACCACATTTAACACCCGGCCCCCCGCCGTCACCAGGTCTCCGTTTTGACGTTTGGTGCCCGCGTGAAATATCTGGATGTTGGGCTGCTCTTTAGCGGCCGAAAGTCCAGCGATCTTGTGTCCCACATCATAATTCTCAGGGTATCCTTCCGCGGCGATCACCACGCACACACAGTGTTCGTCCTCCCACTCCAGTTTGAGTTGAGAAAGCCGCGTTTCTGTGACAGCCAAAAAAATCTCAAGGAGATCGCTCTTTAGCCGCGGCAATATCACCTGGGTTTCGGGATCCCCCAATCGGACGTTGAATTCCAAGACACTAAAGCCGTGCGCCGCCACCCCACCGCCTGTTTCTCGCGGTTCCGAAGGGATCGGTCCACCCTTGGCGGACGAAACAGGTGGTGGGGTCATCATGATGCCTGCGTAAAGAAAACCTTTGAACGGATGCCCCAAAGCCTGAAATTCTTTTACGACCGGCATGAACACCTGTTCAAGAATTTCTTTCTCTGCTTCTTCAGTGACAATCGGCGCCGGGGAATACGCGCCCATGCCTCCGGTGTTGGGGCCGTGGTCGCCTTCAAAAATCCTTTTGTGGTCCTGACTCGACGGCAATAGTTGCACCGTATAACCGTCTGTCAGGGCGATCACCGAGGCCTCTTCGCCTTCCAGACACGCTTCGATGACGACCCTTTCGCCGGCTTTGCCAAAAACCTTTTTTACCATATCCAGATGAATAGCTTCCATCGCTTTAGGCAATGAGGCCGCGACCGTCACGCCCTTTCCTCCGGCCAATCCATCTACTTTAATAACGATCGGAACGCCTTTTTTAGCCACATAGTCCTTGGCCATTTCGGCGTTTTCAAACACCTCAAAATCGCCGGTGGGGATCGACAGCTTTTTCATCAATTGTTTCGCGAAGGCCTTGGAGCCTTCCAGTTGCGCCCCGAATTTGTTCGGTCCAAAGATCCGGATACCTTCTTTTTCGAAACGATCGACGATCCCTTCAACCAAAGGGGCCTCGGGCCCGACCACGACCAGATCGACGGCTTCTCGCTTGCAAAATTTCAAGAGATTCTCCTGATCCTTGGCCGCGATATCCACGAGCTCGGCGACGTCCGCCATGCCTGCGTTTCCGGGAGCCGCATAAAGCTTTGTAAGCTTCGGGCTTTGCGATAATTTCCAACAAATGGCGTGTTCGCGGCCGCCGCTGCCAATCACCAGAACTTTCACTGGATAGACACTCCTTCTCCCTTTACAATATCCCCGATAACCCAGGCGTGTTCTTTAAATTTTGCCAAATGAGAAATCACTTTGCCCGCGCGACGGGCGGGAGTCACCAAGACCATACCGATACCCATGTTAAAGGTCCGGTACATTTCATTCGCCTGGACGCCGCCCTTTTCCTTGATCCATTGAAAAACTCTGGGAATCGGCCATGCGCCCGCGTGGATTTTGGCGCCGCAGCCCTTGGGTAAAACACGCGGAATGTTTTCAAAGAATCCACCGCCGGTGATGTGCGCCATCGAAAAAATCGGTTCTTTTGCTATCAAAGAAAGAATGGGTTTCACGTAGATCTTGGTGGGTTTTAAAATTTCCTCGGCGTGCGCGCGAACAAAATCATTTTTCAGCACCCGGCGGACAAAAGAAAACCCGTTCGAATGGATGCCGCTGGAAGCCACCCCAATCAGGGTGTGGCCGACTTGCGTCTTACGGCCGTCAATGATCCGATCACGGTCGACCACTCCCACGCAAAAACCCGCCAGATCAAAATCTCCGCGCGCATAGACACCCGGCATCTCGGCCGTCTCGCCGCCGATCAACGCGCAACCGGCCTGTTTACATCCGTCCGCCACGCCCTTGACGACTGCCAGCATCATCGCTTGGTCGATTCGCCCGATAGCAAAATAGTCCAGAAAAAAGAGCGGCTCGGCGCCCAAGGTTAAGATATCATTGACGTTCATTCCCACAAGGTCAATCCCGAGCCCTTCATAACGCTCGGTCAGTTTCGCAAGCTTAAGTTTGGTGCCGACCCCGTCCGTAGAACTCACCAAAATCGGGTCTTTGAATTTCCTTTTCGGCAAACGGCACAAGGCCCCAAAACCCCCGATCCCGGCCATGACCTCAGGCCGCGCGGTCAGGCGCGCGAGCGGCTTGATGCTTTCGACAAAACGGTCCGCCTGGTCGATATCAACGCCGCTGTCTTTGTAAGTGAGACCTTTACGTTTGCGGTTCATAAAACCTCTATTTTTAGCGGCATTTCTCCGCGTAATATTTATTCAGTCTCTGGAACGCCACCGGGTATTGACCGCTCCAACAGGCCGTACAATAATTTTCTTTCGGAAAACTCACGCACTTCAGCATCCCCTCAAGCGACAGATAACCGACCGAGTCGCATTCGAAATACTTGCGGATCTCTTCCGTGTTGTATTTGTTGGCAATCAATTCTTCTTTTGTCGGGAAATCAATCCCATAGGCGCACGGAAAACGGTGAGGCGGGCAGCTGATCCTCAGATGTACTTCTTTGGCTCCCGCCTGACGAAGCCGTTTCACGCGGATCTTGGACGTAGTGCCTCGCACGATCGAATCATCCACCACCACCAAACGCCGGCCCTTCAATACTTCTTTTACAAAATTAAATTTCACTCGGACTTTGAAATCGCGCAGACCTTGACTGGGTTGGATAAACGTCCGACCGACATAATGATTGCGTATGATACCGTATTCCAGAGGAATCCCGGACTGTCTCGAATACCCTAAAGCCGCGGAACTGCCTGAATCGGGAACCGGGATGACGAGGTCCGCGTCGACCGGATGCTCTTTAGCCAGCTCTTGACCCAGTCGTTGGCGCACCAAGTGAACGCTTTCTCCAAAAATTTTTGAATCCGGCCTTGCGAAATAGACATGCTCAAAAATGCAATGCGCCAGGCGCGTGCCCTGCGACGAGACCTTTAAAGATTTTAGACCTTGCGCCGAAATAATCACCACCTCACCCGGTTCTACCTCTCGGATAAGGTCAGCGTCCATCATATCGAACGCGCAAGTCTCTGAGGCTAATAAATACGCACCGTCTTTTTTTCCGATCCAAAGCGGCCGAAACCCTTGTGGGTCTCTGGCGCCGATCAAAAACTGATTGGTCAACAACACGGCCGAGTAAGCGCCTTTGACCCGCGACAAAGCGTCCACGACCCCTTCTTCGACGTTACGGTTAGACGGTTTGGCCATCAGATGAATGATGATTTCGCTGTCCGTGGTGGTTTGAAAAATGGATCCGTAGGCCTCTAACTCCGAGCGGAGAATGTCGGCGTTCACCAAATTGCCGTTGTGGCCGATCGCGACCTCTCCGCGTGAATAATCCACGATAATCGGCTGGGCATTTTTAATGTTGCTGGAACCGGTCGTCGAATAACGCACATGGCCGATCGCGCGGTCTCCGGTTAATTGTTCCAACTGATTCCCGTCAAAAACATCCTGAACGTGACCCATGCCGCGGAAGGCGCGCATCTTTTTTCCGTCCGAGGTCACAATGCCGGCCGATTCCTCTCCGCGATGCTGAAGCGCGTAGAGCCCTAAATACGTAAGGTAGGCGGCCTCTTTGTGCCCAAAGATACCGAAGACGCCGCATTTGTCTTTTAATTGATCAGACATTCCTACGCATCCATTCTTCTTTTTATCGCGTTTCTCCACGTCGCAGTCAATATCACCAGCGGAACCTGGATCCAAGAATTGATTTCTAGCGATGCGCCCCGCGCTTGTCCGATTTTTCTATAGGGGACATGGACTGATTCACTCATTTCACAAACATTTTTTAAATTTTCCGGATCCACCGAGATCACCACCCGCGATTGTGTCTCTCCGAAAAGGTAAGCCTCTTTGGATAACGAACCTAGTTCATTCGTGATTACCGCGCCAAGTTCGCGGCCTTTTGCGAGAATGCAGGATTCCGCCAAGGCCAGGGCCAGACCCCCTTCTGAACAATCGTGCGCGGATGCTAAAAGTCTTTTTTTTGACAACGCGACTAAAAGATCGACAAGTTTTTTTGCCTCTCCAAGATCAAGACGCGGAACAGGGCCTGACTTTATATTAAAAATGGTCTTAAGGTACTCCGAGCCGCCAAGTTCTTCTTTGGATTCACCCAAGAGAATAATCACATCGCCCGCCTTCTTAAAATAAGAAGTGACCGGCTCGGTGCCTTCTATCAAACCCACCATCCCGATGACGGGGGTTGGGTCGATGGCCCTCACTTCGTCCGCCACAGTGCTGGGCGGGTTCTCGCCACAAAGCGACGGTGAGTCCGTCCGGACGAGTCCGCCGATCTTTTTGGCGGACGTTCTTCGGCGAAGGTTTTGATTATAAAGCGAGACGTTGCCGCCGGACACTGGAGTTTCAAACGCGACACAGGCATCACGTATTCCTTCGACACATTTTTTTAACTGCCAAAAAATTTCAGGGTTCATCGGGCTGCCAAAATTAAGGCAATCCGTGATAGAAAGAGGTACCGCTCCCGAGCAAGCGACGTTCCTGGCCGCCTCCGCTACGGCGATCTTCGCGCCTTCGTAAGGATCGAGATAACAATACGTGGAATTGCAATCCACGGAAATAGCGATCGATTTCGCGGTGCCCTTGATCCGGATCACGGACGCGTCAGACCCCGGAAGCACCGTGGTGTTCGTCCGCACCATGTGGTCGTACTGATGATAAATCCATTCTTTGCTGGCGATCGTCGGAGTATCAAGAAGCTTGAGCAATACCGCGTTCAAATCCCCGGGACTCCCGACAGACTTGGGATCAAACGCACGTGCCGCTTTAAGGTAGGCCGGTTCTTTTTCCTCTCGCATATAAACCGGCGCGTCGTCGGCGAGCGACTTGGCGGGGATCTCGGCGACCGTTACGCCATTTTCCCTGACGCGCATGAGCGAGTCGTCCGTCACAAAACCTATTTCCTCGGCATGCAGGTCCCATTTATCAAAAATCCGTTTCGCTTCCGATTCGCGGCCTTTTTTACGAATCAC
>PEWW01000080.1 GCA_002779345.1 Candidatus Omnitrophica bacterium CG07_land_8_20_14_0_80_50_8
ATCGCGCCTGCGATGAATGAAAAAATGTATCAAAATAAATTTACGCAGGAAAATATTAAGCGCCTCGAATCTTGCGGCGCGACGATCGTTGCCCCGATTCGCGGACATTTGGTTTGCAGTGACATAGGCATCGGGCATATCGCCGAGAATAAAACTATCATCAGCACTGTGAAATCGATCTTGAATAGAAGGGCATGATTGATACCCGCTTGTCATTTTCGCCTTGCGCTTGGATCCCCGCGTTCGCGGGGATGACACTCAGTTGAAAAAGCTCAGTATCCTGATCGCCTCAGGCGCGACGCGCGAACCACTGGATCTGGTGAGATACCTTTCGAATTATTCCACGGGCGTGATGGGCCGGTATTTGGTCAAGGCCGCGAAAAAGGCGGGCCACAAGGTCACTTGGATCGAATGCCCTGACAAAATTGAGACAGCACTTGAACTTAACGCGGAACTTAAAAGGCATTTACCGAAAAATGATGTGTTGATCATGGCCGCGGCGGTTTGCGACGTGAGGCCCGTCAAAATTTCAAGAAATAAGATCAAAAAGAACAAGCTGACCTCGATACGCCTCACGAAGAACCCGGATATTCTGGCGGGCCTTTCGAAAAGAAAAAAGAGAGGCCAAGTATTTGTAGGGTTTGCGGTTGAATCGGAAAATATTTTTGAGAACGCGTCGAAAAAACTTAAAGCAAAAGGTTTGGATCTACTTGTATTACAAAGAGTTACAAAAAGTATAAATCCCTTTGGAGACAAGCCGATTGAGGCGTACCTTTTAGAAAAAAATAAGGGCATTCAGCGGTACGGGGCGATCCGGAAAGAAAAACTTGCCGGCTTGATCGTTGAAGCAGCCGGAGATCTGGCGCGGTCAGCTTGTGAGCCAGGGCGGGGAGAGGCCTGTATGCGCAATTCCGGATCTTGTGCCTGCGGCGTGAGTTAAGATTTAAAACACGTGACGTAAAAGACCCTTTTTGCTAAATTAAAGGGTTCCTGGCGCGATGGCCGAGCAGTTAGGCAGCGGTCTGCAAAACCGCGTACACCGGTGCGACTCCGGTTCGCGCCTCGCAAGTTTGCTTAAAGTGTATGGGGCGGCAGACAAAATTTTTTCGGCTTGGGCAGGGAAAGATAAGAGGATTGCCGGGGTGGCGGAACTGGCAGACGCACAGGACTTAAAATCCTGGATCCTTCGGGGTGTGCGGGTTCAACTCCCGCCCCCGGCACTTTTCCCCTCCTTTTGAAGGAGGGGATAGGGGAGGTTAAAAAGCGTATTGGCTGTCGTTTTCAATTGTAAGTCTGATAAAGAAAAACGCCGGGTAGGTTTAAGGGCAATTAGCTCAGTTGGTTAGAGCGTTTCCTTGACATGGAAAAGGTCACAGGTTCGAGTCCTGTATTGCCCAATTTTCGCAGGACTTACGGCGCCCCTGACGGGCGCCGTCAAGTCCCCGCGAAAATGGGTGGCGTGAAGGTCGCGGCCAAGCGACCGGAGACGCCCCCAAGGATTTGGGGGGATGGGTACATCGGAGATTTTTTCGTCCAGACTCGCCAGCAGCGGGAGAAAAAATCAACGATGACCGGATGTACGGCGCGGGGCCCGGCTCGCATTGCCCTCTGGCGCGTCAGGCGCGCGAATGACCGACCTGGAGCCGCGACCTTTAGATCGCGGCGGAAGGCGCCGAGTCGCAAGATCACTGAAGGACCGCCGCGAAGGGCGGCGAGTCCTATAAAAATAAGAGCATTTGGTATTACCTTATGGTATACTTTATTCATACCAAAGTATGAATGGAGACCACTATGAGTGTTAACGCAGTCAAGATCGCGATCAGTTTACCGAAGGACGTCATAAAGGAAGTCGAACAGACACGCCACAAAATGGGCTTGGGCAGAAGCCAGGCGATATTGGAGGCCGTTTCGTTGTGGCTTAAGAGGAAACAGGAAGAAGCGTTGGATAAGCAATACGCGGAGGGCTATAAAAAGAAACCAGAAAATGCGGGCGAAATAAACCCCCTCTTTTATGCCAGTCTTTCCAGTTTTTCAAAGGATAAGTGGTGATGCAAAGAGGCGAAATTTGGTGGGCCGATTTGCCGGAACCTGCCGGCCGTCACCCGGTCGTGATTTTATCACGAAACAAAGCTGTCCAAGTCCGGGAGTTTATTACGGCGGCGGAAGTGACGGGCACAATACGGCATATTCCCGTTGAAGTGATTTTACATAAAAGTGACGGGATGTCTAAAGAGTGTGTTGTGAATTTGGATTCCATTTATACGATTTCTAAAAAATTTCTCTCAAAAAAAATAGCGGATTTAAATTCAACCAAATTGGAAGCCGTTGAAACAGCGCTCAAGTTTGCTCTGGATTTGAAATAATGGCCAAAACAGTAACAGACAAAACGACAGACCTCTACAAACTCCGCCATAGCTGTGCCCATGTCCTGGCACAGGCCGTGAAGCGCAAATACCCGACGGCGAAATTGGGTTTCGGCCCGCCGGTGGAGGACGGGTTTTATTATGACATTCATCTGCCGGAGGCGCTGACAGACGCGGATCTGGAAGCGATCGAGAAAGAAATGGTTGAGATCGTGAAGGCCAACTATTCTTTTGAAAAGAAGGACGTCACGCCCGATGAGGCGCGGAAAATATTCAGCGCAAAGAACGAGACGTTCAAGGTTGAGACCGTTGATCAGCTTGCGGGGCAGGAACAGCTTTCCATCGTCGTCGACGGCGATTTCACGGACCTCTGCAAATACCCGCATGTGCATAAGACCGGCGACATCAAAGCGTTCAAACTGACAAGCATCGCGGGGGCTTACTGGAAGGGGATCGAGACCAATCCTGTTATGCAGAGGATCTATGGAACCGCGTTCTTTTCAAAAAAAGAGTTAGACGATTTTTTGCGGATGCGTGAGGAAGCCAAGAAACGCGATCACCGGAAACTGGGCAAAGAATTAGCTCTGTTCATGTTCTCGCCGTTTGCCGCGGCATCGCCCATTTTCAAACCGAAGGGCACGGTCATTTACAATCTTTTGCGGGATTACATCCGCGGCCTTTATCGGCGCGAGGGTTATCAAGAGGTAATCACGCCTCAGATCTTTGACGTGGAGCTCTGGAAAAAGTCAGGCCACTACGAGAAGTACAAGGACAACATGTATTTCACGCGCGTCGATGAGCACGAGTGCGCGGTGAAGCCGATGAACTGTCCGAGTCATACGCTTATTTATTCGTCAGAGCTTCATTCCTACCGCGACCTGCCGGTGCGGATCGCCGATTTCGGGCGCTTGCACCGCTTCGAGCGTTCAGGCGTCACCTCGGGCCTTACGCGCGTACGCTCGTTCGCTCAGGACGACGCGCACATTTTTTGTACGGAAGACCAAGTAGGGTCCGAGATCTCGGGTGTGTGCCGCATGATACGCGAAGTTTATGGGGCCTTCGGTTTTCCGGAACCCAAGGTTTTTCTCTCAACGAGGCCGGAGCGGAAAGTGGGTTCCGAAGCCACTTGGGACAAGGCTGAAGCGGCGCTTGAAGCCGCCGTCAAATCTAACAGCTTGGCCTACACGATCAATGCCGGTGACGGCGCTTTTTACGGGCCCAAGATCGATTTTGTCGTGAAGGACACTCTCGGGCGTGACTGGCAGTTGGGAACGATCCAGCTAGATTTCAACATGCCGGAGCGTTTTGAACTTGAGTATAAGAATTCAGACGGCGGCGTATCGCGGCCGGTCATGATTCACCGGGCAGTCTTGGGGTCACTGGAGCGCTTCATTGGGATCCTCATCGAGCATTACGGCGGCGCATTTCCGTTTTGGCTATCGCCGATGCAGGTCAGCATCATCCCGATCGCGCAGGCCCACGAGGCTTACGGTGAAAAAATTTTGAAGGAACTTTTAGACAACGGCTTTCGGGCGGAGATCAAGGCTCCGGCGGAAACTTTGGGTTCAAGGATCCGAAGGGCACAGACTGAAAAAATCCCCTACATGATCATTTTGGGAGACAAAGAAATTCAGGCGGAAAATATTTCGGTGAGGTCCCGTTCGAAGGGGGATTTGGGTCAGACCTCGCTTTTAGAATTTATCGGGAAAGTGAACGAAGCAGTGAAGGCGCGGACAGCCTAGTCAGACGTTGAGGTAACATAAAAAGGAGGCATCTCTATTTCAAAAAATCATACGCGCATCAATGAAGGAATTCGCGTTCCTCAGGTTCGTTTGATCGATGCGGACGGAAATCAAGCGGGTGTCGTGGCCATCGATCAGGCGCTTCAAATGGCCAAAGAGGCGGAACTGGATTTGGTGGAAGTGGCCGCGCAGGCCGTGCCGCCGGTTTGCCGGATCATAGATTTCAGTAAGTTCAAATATGACCAGGAGAAAAAAGAAAAAGAGGCCCGCAAAAAACAAAAAATCGTTCACCTGAAGGAAATTAAATTTCATCCTTTTATTGAGGAGAATGACTATCAGGTTAAACTTCATAGTTTGGAAAGATTTTTGAAACAGGGAGACAAGGGCAAGATCACGATGCAGTTCCGCGGCCGCGAAATGAATTATGTTTCGACGGGCCGGAAGGTTCTGGCCAGGCTGTCGCAGGACATCGCGCCGCTCGGAGACGTGGAAAAGACCCCGTTTATGGAAGGCAAGATGATCACGATGATCATCATGCCAAAGTGAATTTGCGCCGGACTTACGACGCGGAGCGCCGCCAAGTCTCTCCGCGCAAATTCATCCCGAGAAACCGCGCCAACGCGGCGCCGAGGGATCTAAAGGATAATATAAGATGAGGATAAAAATGCCTAAATTAAAAACGAACAAATCAACTCACAAAAGGTTCCGTGTCACCCAGAGCGGTAAGTTCAAAAAAATGCGCGCGGGGAAACGGCATTTATTACAGGGCAAGTCCTCCAAACGCAAGCGGCACTTAAGACAAAGCGATTGGGCCAGCAGTGCGTTTGGAAAACAATTGAGGAGGTTATTACCCTATGCCTAAATCTAAACATGTACCGGCCGGGAGAGCCCGCCGGCGTAAATTTTTAAAGGCGGCCAAAGGCTATGTCGGCGGCCGCAGAAAGCTTTACCGCACGGCCCGCGAAACAGTCCAGCGCGCGCTTGCGTTTGCGACGCGTGACCGTCACGACACAAAATCCGTATTCCGAAAGATTTGGATTACGCGTATTTCGGCGGCCGCTCATGTTAATGGAATCTCCTACAGCCGCTTGATGCATGGCCTTAAAAAAGCAAAATGCGAATTGGACCGGAAAGTTTTGGCTGATTTGGCTCACCATGACAAGCAGGTGTTTTCCGAAATCGTTGCGCTTGCTAAGGGAAAATAGTTGATTGGTGCGCTTAAAAAACTAGAAGTTGACTTCCGCGGTGAATTGCCGCTGGTTTCTAACCTGGATCAGTTGGAAGCGCTCAAAGTCAAATATCTTGGCCGCAAAGGGCTTTTTACTTCGGTTTCGGGGAGGATTGCCGAACTGTCTAAAGAGGAAAAAAAGCTAGCGGGCCAAGCAATGAATCGCGTCAAGCTTTTGCTTGAACAGCTCTTTGCTGACCGAGAGAGTTTATTCAAGTCTCAGGCCATTTCCTCCGAGAAAAAAATCGATACGACTATGCCCGGCACCTTTTATGCGCCCGGAAGTCTTCATCCGTTGACCCGGGTGATTCTCGATGTGACTCAACTATTTGAACGTTTGGGTTTTAGCGTGGTAGACGGGCCTGAGGTTGAAACGGAGTACCACAATTTCGAGGCGCTCAATATTCCTCCCAATCATCCCGCCCGTGACGGATTTGATACCTTTTATCTCGAAAACGGGCACCTGTTAAGAAGCCAAACCTCGACCGTTCAAATCCGGATCATGGAAAAGGTAAAACCACCCTTAAAGATCATCGCGCCCGGGAAGGTTTACCGGCCCGACGCGACGGATGCGACGCACGCTTTCATGTTTCATCAGATTGAGGGGCTCATGGTCGATAAAGACACCAGTTTCGCGGACTTGAAAGGCGCCTTGTTGGCGTTCGCGAAAGAATTTTTTGGGTCAAAAACCAGACTACGTTTTCGGCCGCATTTTTTTCCTTTCACCGAACCAAGCGCCGAGGTCGATATTTTTTGGGAAGCGCAGGGCCAATGGCTTGAGATTTTAGGAGCGGGCATGGTGCACCCGAACGTTTTGAGCGCTCTTAAGATTGATCCGCGCGCATACGCGGGTTTTGCGTTTGGCATGGGAGTCGAGCGTATCGCGATGCTGAAGTACGGCGTTGAAGATATCCGCCAATTTTTTGAGAACGATGTTCGATTTTTGAGGCAATTTGAATAAAATACTAATCCGTCATTCTGAGGAGCGTAGCGGCGAAACATCTTATCGTGATGGGATCCTTCGTTGCGCTTGAGGATGGCATGCCGGGCATATAAATATGAAACTACCCATTACTTGGCTTAAACGATACATTGACGTCCCATGGACGCCCGAGCAACTGGCGGAGGCGCTGACGCTTTCAGGCACCAAAGTCGAACACCTCGAAAAAAAATCAGGAGAGTCCGTCTTAGAGCTGGAAATCACTACCAACCGTCCGGATTGTCTAAGTATGCTCGGTCTCGCCCAAGAAGTGGCGGTCTTAACGGGCAATAAAATAAAATTTCCAAAAATCCTAAAATCTGTTTTGAATAAAAAAAATTCTGCCGTAAAACCATTGGCGATTATTATCGAGGATCCAAAGGGGTGCCCAAAATATACGGCTCGGTTGATACAAAATGTTACCGTTCGTCCGTCGCCGGTGGAAATTCAAAACTGTCTTGGGTGGATGGGCACGCGACCCGTCAACCAGGTGGTGGACGCGACGAATTTCGTGCTTTTCGAGACGGGCCAGCCGCTTCACGCTTTCGATTACGATAAACTGATCGGGAGGCGAATCGTGGTTCGCCGCTCGAGGGCGGGCGAACGATTTTTGGGACTGGATGGCACGGAGGTGGCGCTCGATGAAAAAACGCTGGTCATCGCGGACGCCCAGCGTCCGGTAGCGATCGCCGGCGTCATGGGTGGGAAATTAACGGAAGTCACGGAGCATACAAAAAATATTCTTCTCGAATCCGCCTGTTTTGATTTGGGTCTCGTTCGTCAGGCCTCCAGGAAATATAAATTATTCACCGAATCCAGTTATCGGTTCGAACGCGGGGTCAACCCCGGCAACATTTTGTCCGCCTCTGCCAGAGCCTGTGATCTGACGCTCCAATGGGATCCCGACGCATCGGCCGGTCCGATTTTCGAAAAAGGCCCCCGGAAGGAAGCAAAAGCAAAACCTATCCTGTTGCCGCTTTTGACTCTTGAGAAAATGACGGGGCTTAAGATTTCTCTGTCAAGAACAGGCACTATTTTAAAAAATTTGGGATTCAACGTCCGACCGATAGGGGCGGATAAAATTCTAGTGACACCTCCGGGTTCGCGAGGCGATATTCAACTGGAGGCGGACCTTATTGAAGAGGTTCTGCGGATCGAGGGATTTGACAAAGTGCGTGCCGCGCTTCCGATGACCAGACATCCCGAAACGCCGATCCAAGACCCAAAAGCGACCGGCGTGCTTAAACTTAAGCAATTTTTGTCAGACCTGGGTTTTAGAGAAATTATTACAGTCAGTCTGATTTCGGAGAAGGCTTTGGTGAACGCCGGATTTACGGAATTGGGACGCGCTCAAAAAATAGTCAATCCCTTAAGCGCGGAGCAAGCATTTTTGAGGCCGCTCCTTTTGCCCGGGATGCTGCAGACCATTCTTTACAACGTCTCCCGCAAAGCCGACGCTCTGAAATTGTTTGAGATCGGCAATCGTTATGCGGCGGGCGTGGAAGCAACAGTGCTGGCGGTGTCCATTTATGGAAATCTGGAGGATCATTGGCGTCGGAAAATCCCGGCGTCTTTCTACGATTTGAAGGGGATTACGGAAAATATTTTAGATTTCCTGAAAATTAAAAATGTTCAATGGCATGAAAATGACGCTTGCCCTAAATACAAAAATTCAAGCACATTAACGATGGATGGAAAAAAAATAGGAACGCTGGGCGATTTGAGCCAGCCCCTTCTAGGGCATTGGGATATTGCTCGCCCTGTGATTTATGGTGAACTGGTACTCGATGGGTTTTTTAAAAAATCCGGCGAACCAAAAATTATCCAGGTAAAGCCTTTGCCTAAATATCCGCTCGTGCACCGTGATGTGGCCTTTATGATTGACGAGCGCGTATCAGTCGCAGCGCTTGAGACTTTGATGAAAAAAGCCGCACTGCCGTACCTTTCGAAAGTTAGGCTTTTTGACGAATACACAGGAAAAAATATAGCTTCCGGCAAACGAAGCCTTGCGTTTTCTTTAGCTTATCAGAAAAATACGGGTACCTTCGCCGACGAGGAGATTAACGCCCTTCAAACCAAAATCAGCGAGGCGTTAAAAAACACCTATCAGGTAGAATTTCGGTGAAAGATTGGATCGAACGAGTCGGAATGGTGGCGGGGGTCGCACTGCCATTTTTCAATATTCCTTTAATCATAAAACTTATTAAAAGAAAAAGTTCAAAGGATTTAAGCCTTTCGTGGGCACTGGGTGTGTGGATTTGCATTGTGCTGATGACACCGCAGGCGCTGAGATCTCAGGATATCACGTTTAGGCTTTTCGGAATCGTCAATATCATTTTTTTTAGCGCGGTTGCATTTTTTGTATTAAAATACCGCAGGTAAGCTCTGGGACGAAAACGGAGGGTTTGCTATGAAGAAGAGTTCTTGGGCGCTCTTGGCTGTATTGTTCGTAGGTCTATTTGGTTTTTCAAAAATTTCGATTGCCAAAACCTATGCCCGGCCCGCCGAGGATCCGGCCATAGATAACGGATCCGCTCAGACCTCTCAGGAAGTTGAAAGAACGAAGGAACTTCTGGAGATTTGGAAAGACCATGTGCGAACTCTTACTAAAGAAAGAGATGCGGCCTACCGGGAGCTGGAAGCCCTAAAAAGCCAAGGCGCCGGATCCGCAGAAATGGGAGATGCCTCCCAAGAAGCTATCCTGAAAGAGAAGGAAGACGCGCTTCGTCAAGTCGAGGATTTAAAGGGACGTTTAGATATCCTCCAAACCAGGTACGACAAACTTCAATCCACAACGGCTCAAAATGAAGAAAAAGGCAAAAGAAGAAAACGACAATAAAGCCGGGGGTGTCAACGCGGCTCAGCTTGCTACGTTAAGGGCAAAAGCTGAAAAATTGCAGGCGGTTGAAAAAGAGCTGCGGGAAGCAAGGAACTATTTCGCTTCCTACATGAAAGATGCCGACGCGAAGTACAAAGCGTTGGCGCAGGCGAATGAGACATTGCAATCGGATACTCAAAATAAAACAGTCGGAAAACAAGAAGCTCCGGAACTGGACCAAGCCTTAGCCAAGTTGAAATCCCAGAATGATCAACTCCTAACGGCCCAAACTCAACAAACCGACACGATAGAGAATCTTAAAACCCAAAACAAAAAAATTGTTGAAGAAAACAAAACTCTGGAAAACGAGCTTGAAAGCGCAAGATCCGAAATAAAGAATCAAGCGGAGCCGAATCAGGAACTTGAAAAACTCAAAAAATCCCAAGCCCAACAAACGAAGACCATCCAAGGCCTGGAAGCAAAAAACAACAAAATCCTAGAGGACAAT
>PEWW01000093.1 GCA_002779345.1 Candidatus Omnitrophica bacterium CG07_land_8_20_14_0_80_50_8
AATATTCTCAAACAGGGGCTCTTGGGCGCCGGCGTCGGCGCGGTCTCTGCGGGTGCTTCCGGCGGCAAGGCCGGCAAGGGTGCTTTGATTGGCGCGGGAACCAACGTGATCGGAGGCGCGTTGTTAGATACGTTGACAGGATCTTCTCAACCCCAGCCACAGCAGCAGCAAGTCGTTTACGTTCAACAGCCTCAGTACGCTCAGTCTTATCCGGCGCAACAACAGCAGGGAGGCTATTATCAGACGGAGCCTCAGCCGGTTTATGTTCAGCAGGCGCCCGCTTATCAGCCGCCTCAAGAAGATCCGAACAAAAAGATCCTAAAACAAGGTCTTTTGGGTGCCGGTGTGGGCGCCATTTCTGCCAGCGCTTCCGGCGGAAGTGCCGGTAAAGGCGCTTTGATCGGTGCCGGAACCAATGTGATCGGCGGCGCGCTATTGGATACATTGACTGGGTCCTCGCAGCCTCAACGGCCGGCTCAGCCACAGGTAGTTTATGTTCAGCAGGCTCCTCAGGGGCAGTACCAGCAGTACCCTTCGCAGACTTCCGGTCAAAACCAGGGCTATGCCAGCCAGGGCAACGCGGCCACCAGTCAGCTCAAAAAGAAAATCATCCGCAAGTATGATTCTGACGGACATGTGGTATCCGAAGAAGAGGTCTGGGAATAAGCGCTAGTTATTTTGATGAGAATTTTATTGGTGGAAGACGATGCGCGGATGGCAAGCTTTATCCGCCGCGGGCTTAAGGAAGAAAATTATACCGTCGATCTGGCCAAAGACGGCGAAGAAGGGCTTTATCTGGCTCAACTGGATCCATACGATCTGGTAATATTGGATCTTTTACTGCCTAAAAAAAGCGGCCTGGAGGTTTTAAGGCAGCTTCGCTTTGAACGCGTCACGGTGCCCATTTTAATTTTAACCGCGAAAGACAAACCCTCTGACAAGGCGACGGGTCTGGACGCCGGCGCGGACGACTATCTGGTGAAACCTTTTTCATTTGAGGAATTCTTGGCCCGAATCCGCGCCCTCTTGCGCCGCCGCGGGGATCTTTTGGAAACTGTCATCCGCGTCGCGGATCTTGAACTTGACACCTTGAAACGGCAGGTCGTCCGCGCCGGAAAAACGGTGACGCTCACAAGCCGTGAATACGCGCTGCTTGAATTTCTGGTTCGTCATAAGCATCAAGTCGTGACCTGCTCTGCTTTAGCCGAAAACGTATGGGAACATGATTTTGACACTTTTTCCAATGTGATCGATGTGTTGATCGCGCGTCTTCGCCGTAAAATTGACGGGGAATTTCGTCCGCATCTTCTCCAAACCGTGCGCGGCAGCGGTTATATTTTGCAAGCACCTGAGAAAACGTGATCCGGTCGATCCGTTTTGTCCTGACACTCTGGTACCTGGGCATTCTCACCGTCATTCTGTGTGTTTTTAGTTCTACGCTTTACTCGAAAGTTTCCGCGAATCTGAACCGTCACATCAATGAGACGCTTGCCGCGCAGGCCGATGCGATTGAGGATAATATTTTCGCTTTCTGGAAAGCAGAGCATGAGATCTACAAAACAGACACGATCCGGAAGGAAATTCAGGTTGGCCGATTTCCCGCGTTGATTGATCGTTGGTCCGCTCAGACCAACGAATTAGAGGATCATTTTCTGCGCCTGATCGACCACAAAGGCGTGATCTTAGCCGCCTCCAAACATTTTTCCGAATTTAATCTCAAACTAGATGAATCGATCTTGAGAAAGACGCTGAAACACAGGACAAGTTATCAAACTATTAAACAGGGTAAAAGTCATTTTCAATTGATCACCCGTCCGATTATTGAGGACGGACAGTTGCTTTATATTGTCCAAATGACTGTTTCGCGCCGCCAGGCGGAAACTTCTTTAGAACAACTGCGCGATTGGCTTTTTTGGCTGGTGCCGGCCACTATTTTATTAACGAGCGCTATCGGATGGTTCCTGGTGACCGCCACCTTGCGCCCCGTCGGTTACATGATTAAGAAGGTGCAGTCGATAGGCATCCAGGATCTGCAGGAACGCATTGAAGTACCCGACACGCATGATGAACTGGAACAGCTCGCGACGACTTTTAACGGCCTGCTTTCAAGGCTTGATAAATCTTTCCGGCGTATGCGCCAATTCAGCGCCGCCGCGGCTCATGAACTTCGCACCCCGTTGAGTATCATGAAGGGAGAACTTGAGGTGACGTTGCGCAAAGAGCGAGAAAACGCGGAATACAGGCGCCTACTTTACGGCCAGCTTGAGGTACTGACGGAGCTGGCGAATATTGTCGATCAACTTTTAGCGTTGGCCTATGCCGAAGAAGGCGAAGAGGCGATCCAATGGAAAGAAATTCAATTGGGCCCGTTAATCCGATCCGTGATCGAGAGCTGGCGGAAAGTGGCCGAAGCGAAGGAACTCACGATTGATTTGGTCGAACGGGACACTTCTTTAATCCGCGGCGAAAAGAGGCTCCTGGAACGCCTCGTCGCGAATTTTCTTGACAACGCCATTAAACACACGCCTGCCAAAGGAAAAATCCGCATGGAAGTTGTGCGGCGCAAGGGCGAGGTTTGCATCGTTGTGCAGGATACGGGCCCCGGCATTACCCCGGAGGAACTGCCCAAGATTTTTGACAAGTTCTTCAGCCACGCCAAACGCGACAAAAGCGACTCTTCAGGCGTGGGTCTGGGTCTGGGATTATGCCGCTGGATAGCCGAATCTCACAAAGGAAAGATTGCGGTTGAGAGCGCTCCGGGGCATGGAGCCACTTTCATCATTTCCTTTCCCGCCATTTCCGCAACTGAAGAGATGGGTCGTCTGCGTGTTTGCTAAAGATGAACAAGTTGTAATCTCAAATTCATTCCAATGTCATGCAGACAAGGTAAAATTAAAATCAAACAAGGAGGACTATGATGCGTAAATTGAATGGATGGGTATTAGGTTTGGCGTTACTTTTTGGAGCGGCCTTGGTGTATCAGACGGCAGGCCTTGCGGCTGAGATTACCCCAGGAACGGATCAAAAAGTCGAGAAAAAAGTCGAGAAAAAAGTTGAAAGGAAAAAACTCAAACCGAGTGTGAAAAAGAAAGCCGTTAAACACGCAAAGGCAGACGCGACTGCCCTAGCTCCCGTCACACCGTCCGGCTCGACAAAGCCGTAAACGGCGGAATCGTATAGGAAAATCTAAATGAAGAGAAGCGCAGGGTTCGTTTTGGCGTTGATGCTTGTTATTTGCGGATCGTCATTCGCATCCACCGCTGTGACTTCATCGTCGACGCCGGTTATCCGCACATCCGCAGGCACGATTTCCGCACTTGAGGTTCGGTCGGCGGCTCCTTGGCTTAAGATCAAGGACCTAGCCGGAAAAGAGTCGATCCTCATGATCGATCCGATTTCCAGTTCCGCCTGGCGAGGCGGGAATAAGTCTGCCTGGGCCGAACTCAAGGTAGGCGAAATGGTGAAAGTACGTCATACTGAAAAAGGCGGCAGTGCTGTTATAAAGACGGTGGAGATCATTTAAAAGTTGGGGGCGCACACCCTGTGCGCCCCCATTGATTTTTAGTCTAGCTTCACGTGATGCCGCACGGTATAATGCCCCCTTATTATGCCGGCAATAAAAGAAACGCCGCTCAACGGCAAGGCCCATTCGAACCACACCCTTTCATTTTCCGCGGCTGAATATTTCTGTCAGTCACCCACGGAAGAACTTTTGGAAAAATTTAATACGTCACTCCAGGGCCTTGCGCAAGCTGAAGTGGAAAGACGCCTTAAAGAATTTGGTCTAAACGAGCCCGCCAAAAAAAAGAAACGCACGATCCTTATCCAGCTGTTGTCAAAATTTTTAAATCCGCTTGTCATTGTTCTGATCATTATCGGGGCTTTTTCGATGTTTTTTGGAGAGCGAGTTGAAGCATTGCTGGTGCTTTTGATGATCCTGATGAGCGTATGGTTGTCTTTTATCCAGGAGTATCGCTCGGGAAAAGAGGCCGAGAAACTGAGCGAAATGGTGCGCGCAACTTCGACGTTGATTCGTAACGGCAAAAAACGCGAAATCAAGATGCGACACATCGTTCCGGGGGACCTCGTGGACCTTTACGCGGGAGACATGATCCCGGCAGACTTGCGGATACTCTCCTGCAAGGATCTTTTTATCAATCAATCGTCGCTCACCGGCGAGTCGTTTCCGATAGAAAAATTCGCGAGTCCTATTTTGCCTAAATCCGCTTCGTTTTCTGATATGTCGAATGTCGCGTTTATGGGCTCCAGCGTCGTCAGCGGCACCGCGATCGGTTTGGCCATCAAGACCGGCGCGCGCACGCAGTTCGGGGAATTGTCAACGAGGCTTGCCGCGATGTCGACCCAATCAAGTTTTGACAAAGGCATCCATCGGTTTGTGTGGCTGATGATCAAATTTATGATGATTCTCGTGGTGCTCATCTTCGCGATCAACGCCTTCATGAAGGGGAATGTCGTTGAAGCATTTTTATTCTCCCTGGCGGTGGCCGTGGGGTTAACGCCCGAGATGCTTCCCATGATCGTGGCGATTAATCTGTCTAAAGGCGCCGTCGCGATGTCCAAGAAAAAAGTGATCGTTAAACGCCTAAATTCTATCCAAAACCTCGGCGCGATGGACGTCCTCTGCACGGACAAGACGGGGACATTGACCCTGGACAAGGTGGTTTTAGAAAAATATTGTGACGTTGTCAGAAACGAAAGCGAAGAGGTGTTGAAGCTCGCATATCTCAACAGTTTTTACCAGACAGGCCTGAAAAATCTGCTCGACAAGGCTATTTTAAAACATCAAAAACTGCTCGTGAAAGAGTATAAAAAAGTAGACGAAATCCCGTTCGATTTCCAAAGACGGATCATGTCGGTGATCGTGGAAACGGACGGGAAACACCGGCTCATCTCGAAAGGCGCGCCTGAAGAAATTTTTAAACGCTGTACGCATTATGAACTCGACGGCGAGATATACGAGATGGAAAGTCTGATCCTTTCGGATCTCAAAGAAGAATATGACCATTTGAGCGCGGACGGCTACCGCGTGTTGGCCACCGCCTATAAGGATATGCAGGTAAAAAAAGACGCTTATTCGAAAGACGACGAACAGGAGATGATCCTGAAAGGATACCTGGCGTTTCTGGACCCGCCTAAACCGACGGCCCGAAAGACGATCAGCCGGATGCAAAAACTCGGGATCCGGTTCATCGTCTTAACCGGCGATAATGAACTGGTGACGAAAAAGATCTGCGGCGATGTGGGTCTGGATGTTCAAACGATTGTGACGGGGGATCAGATAGAAAATTCAAGCGACCAGGAACTGCAGGATCTGGTCAAGACCACGAGCGTTTTCGCGAGACTTTCGCCGCTACAAAAAGAAAAGGCGATCCGCGCGCTTCACCGGAACAATCACATCGTCGGGTATCTGGGTGACGGCATCAACGACGCGTTGGCGCTGAAGGCCTCCGACGTCGGTATTTCCGTGAATAACGCGGTGGACATCGCGAAGGAATCGGCGGACATCATCCTTCTCGAAAAAAGTCTTCTGGTGCTGGAGCTGGGCGTACTCGAGGGGCGCAAGACTTTTGGCAACACGATGAAATATATCAAGATGGGGGCCAGTTCCAATTTGGGCAACATGTTCAGCATGACCGGCGCCAGCCTTTTTCTGAAATTTCTTCCGATGATGCCGATCCAGATCCTGCTGAATAATTTTTTATACGACGTTTCTCAAGTGGCCATTCCCACCGACAACGTGGACGCAGAATACCTGGAGAAACCGAAGCCCTGGAATATTGACGCGATCAGGCGCTTCATGCTGATCCTGGGGCCGGTGAGCTCGCTCTTTGATTTCATCACCTTCGGCGTTCTTTTGTTCTTTTTTCATTCCTCAACAATGATGTTCCAGACCGGATGGTTCTTGGAGTCCTTGTGCACGCAAACGCTCGTGATCCATGTGATACGGACGTCCAAAATACCCGTCATTCAAAGCCGATCCAGCCGGTTTTTACTGCTCATGTCCGTTTTTATCACGTCATTGGGCCTGGCTTTGCCATTTTCGCCATTTGGAAAATATATGGGTTTTGTCCGCCCTCCCGCGGAATTTTTTGCGGCGCTCGCCGTGATCGTTATAGCCTACCTCGTCATGGTCCAGGCCGTAAAAACCTGGTACGTCAAAAAATACGGCTATTGAAGCGTCTGCCGCGGCAGACGCTGCGGGGTACGTCATCTCCAGCGTAGCGAGAGATCTCCTCACGATCCTCGCATAAAACCTTCGCGGGGGGATTTCTCCTCCCCGCCAAAAAAACATGGCGGGTCGTCGAAATGACGGACTGGCTTTGATTGCCCGCCTTCGCGTCACCCCTCGAATTCGTTCGTAACTCATTTATTTATTGACAAATAGTTTATATAGGCTAATATTTAGCTAACATGAATAAGAAATACTCCTTTTCACTGAAAGACGTCAGTCTCACACTTGCTGAGCTCATGCCCAACATCATGCGCGGTGTGCAACTGGATTTTTTTGCCCGCCGTTCGATGACTCAGCCCCAGTTCATGATGATGGTCGCGATCCACTCATATGGCCAATGCCGGATGACCAACTTGGCCGGAGGCATGAAGATTAAGATGCCAACGGCGACCGGCCTGGCGGATCGCTTGGCGTCGGCGGGGTATGTACGGCGTTTCAATGAACCGGACGACCGCCGGGTGGTGCTGTTGGAGCTGACTCCGAAGGGACGAAAATTTATTATTGAATTCAAAAAAATGATGCGCCGGCGCTGGGAAGAAGTACTCGAGCCGCTCGACGCCAGGGAACTCAGCGCTTTTTATCGCGCGATCATTAAGCTGACCGATCATCTCCGAGCTTCGTCCTAATCACGTGGGTCGGCTGAAAACATTCATTATTATTTTATTGATGGCGCTTGCGCCGGCGGCGGTCTCGGCCCAGACAACCTCATCACCCGTGACACTGGGTTTTTCTGACGCGTTAAAGATCGCGGGTGAGAAAAGTCCAGGCGTGATCATGGCTGGTGAGAGGGTGAAACAGGCGCTCGAGCGTTTGAATCAGACGCGCGCACCCTTGTTTCCGCAGCTGTCGGTCTCTGCGTCGGAGATCCGTCAAACCAAAAATCTTGAGACGTTCGGCTTGCAGGCTGCCCCCAACACACCCTCGGTCACCGGGCCCTTCAACGCGTTTGACGCCCGGCTTAAAGTGATCCAAACCTTGTTTGATATGGCCACGGTGAAACGGCTTGAAGCTGCCGGGATCGGCCATGAAGTTTCCAGGGCCGAAGAAAAAAAGATCAAAGAGGACGTCTTAGCGCTTGTCGCGACACTTTACATCGAAGCCAAACGCGCGCAAAGCGCGCTTGCATTTTCAGAGGCGGAGTTAAGGCTTTCAAGAGAAACTTATCGTCTCGCCGGCATGAATTTTAGGATAGGCACGGGATCCGAAATGGACCTTAAAAACGCGAAAGCGGCGCACTCGGAGTCGCGCTTTCAGCGGCGCATGTCTAAAACTAAAGCCAGAGACACTCAACTTGATTTGAAGGCGGCGCTCGGATTTTCGGAGGAACAGGAAATGCGGCTGAGCGAAAATGAGCCGACTGTGAACCTCCGGCTGCCTAAGCGGCCCGAGATCCTGAAATTGACGCAGTCACATCCCGAAGTTCTGCTCGCTCAAGCCAAACTCCGTCAGGCCGAAGCTGAAACGGCCTCCGAAAAGGCAGAATTTCTTCCTAAAATTTCCGGGGCCGCCGATTACGGCGCAAGCGCCGACCTGCCCGGCCATTCCAAGGCGACTTATTCCTATGGGCTCGAGGCCGCATGGGCAATCTTTGAAGGGGGGCAAAGGACCGCGCTGGCCGCCGAGGGCCAAAGCAAGTCCCGCGAGGCTGAGGCTTATAGGAAAGATCTTACCAATCAAAAGGAAAACAAGGCGCTCGAAGCCAGGGAATTCCTGAAGAACATGCGGAATTTATTGAAAGCCAAAAGGGATGACCTGGCCGCTCAAAGCCGGCAGTTGGAGTTAACGAAAAATCGCTTGGCCAATGGCACCGCGAGCCGCCTTGAGGTGATCCACGCGATGTCCAATGAGACCAGGGCCGCGGACGTGTTTGCGGAGGCTGCTGCCTCTTTTCAAACAGCCGAGGTGAATCTCGCGCACGCGCTTGGGCAAACGGGAATTATAATGAATGATCGGAGAATTTTATGAAGAAGAAACTGTTTATTTTCGGGATTATAATTTTTATTATTGTTTCGAGCATCATGGACATTTGGAAACAAAAGCATCTGGATCTTTCGGGGACGCTGGAACTCACGGAGCATTCCGTAGGCGCGCGGGTGCCGGGCCGGCTGTCCACGCTGAGCGTCGATGAGGGTCAAACCGTCAAAAAAGGCCAGCTCGTTGCCACGCTTGACCGCTACGATCAGGCCAAACGTGATTTTGAGCGTATGTCGTAGCTTTTCAACGAAGGAGGGGCCACAAAACAAGCGCTCGAAGAGGCCCAGCTTGCTTTGGAGGATCAGGAGGTCCTTTCGCCGGCGGACGGGGTCGTGCTTTTAAAAGTCCGTGAGGAAGGGGAGGTGCTTTCCGCCGGCGCGGCCGTCGTTGATATCGGCGACCGGTCCCATCTTTGGGTCAAGATCTATGTGCCGGAGGGCCTTATCAACCGGGTGCGCCTTGACCAACCCGCGACCTTGACCGTGGACGGTCTCAAGAAGACTTTTAAAGCACATGTCAGTTTTATCGCCTCAAAAGCGGAGTTCACACCGCGAAACATCCAAACCCCGGAGGAACGGATCACGCAGACCTTTGCGGTCAAGGTGACGCTGGATGAGACGCCGGATGATCTAAGACCGGGGGTCGCCGCGGACG
>PEWW01000134.1:0-7545 GCA_002779345.1 Candidatus Omnitrophica bacterium CG07_land_8_20_14_0_80_50_8
TTCGACAGTACCCGTCTGACGGCTTCCGGCTCAAAACTTTGAACGCATTTTCCGTTCGGGTCATCGATGCTGGAGATTATCCGAGGTTTCATAAGCCACCCGTCGTTCGCGATCGCGCCCATCTGCATAGCCAGTTGAAGCGGCGTCACGGCAATGCCTTGCCCGATCGGAATATTGATAATCGAACTTCCGGACCAATGTTTTGGATGGGGTACAATCCCGGCCACCTCACCGGTCAGGCCTATTCCGGTCTTCGAGCCAAAACCGAAATTCTTGATCGTTTTATAAAGACGGCCGGCGCCCAAACGCATCGCGCCTTTCACCGTTCCGATATTGCTCGATTTCTCAATGATCTCGCGATAGCTCAAAATCCCGTATCCGCGATGGTCATGTAAAACTTTGCCGGCCACGGCCCAGGCGCCATTTTCACAGAAAAACTTTTCATCCAGAGTAAAAACTTTATTTTCCAAAATGCCGGACAATGTCACTGTCTTGAACACTGAGCCCGGCTCATAAAGATCCGTGATCGCGCGGTTCCTCCTACTTTCAGGACTAGAGGCCTTCGAATTATTAAGGTCGTACAAAGGATAGGTCGCCATCGCGAGGATATCGCCCGTCTTGGGATCCAAGACCACCACAGAGCCTCCAAGCGCATTGAATTTTTTGCAGGTTTCGGCGAGTTCCTTTTCAGTTAACGACTGAATCACCTCGTCAATCGTCATGTGGATGTTATACCCGTCCAGGGGCGGTACCATTTCCAGCTCTTTAGAGATAAGCTCTCTCTGTTTAGCGTCTCGTTGAGCCAGCCTCCACCCGGGCACTCCTTTGAGAAAGCTGTTGTAATGAAGCTCGATGCCTTCGAGGCCATCGTTGTCAATATTGGTAAACCCGACTAATTGGCAGGCCGTCTCGCCTTTCGGGTAGACTCTCATAGATTCTTTCACGAACCCAAGCGCGCTAACCTTCAGCCGTTTAATCGCTTCCGCTTTAGTTTGCGCTATTTTGCGCGCGATCCAGACAAAAAGCTTGTCGCGGTCCAACCGACGAAAAATCTCACCTCGATCAATCCCTAAAATCGATGACAACCTACCGGCGACTAGGTCTTTGTCGGGAATGTCCCGCGAAACGGCATAAAGCGAATCAAGACGCACATCCAAAGCCAGTTCCTGGCCATTTCGGTCAAGAATTCGTCCGCGCGCCGGCTGCATATCCACAACGGAGCGTGACTGACGCTGCGCGATGGATAGGTATTTGGAGGATTTGAAGATCTGGATGAAACCTAGGCGAAAAACGAGACAACACAGGACCAGCAGATAAAACGAAAAAATAAAGAACAACCGAGGTCTAGATAATCTGGTTTCGGGCAAAATATTTTTAACGCTAAATTAACTGCGTCCGGATTCCTTGGCTTCGGCTTGAGCAGTCCCTACAAAAAGACGTCCAAGAAAATGCGGACTCTGAAACAAAGACTCTTGAGCAAGCGAATGTTTTCGAATGCCGGCCGGATCGGCCATAACCAAGGTCTGCCACTGACGAGGCGACTCCAGCTGGATTCTCTGCGCTAGGAGCCTACGCTCAAGATTGTGCGGCGCTTCCAAACGAGCGATATTGTACTTCAACGCGCGCAAGCGGTCAAGCGCCTGAACCTTTGCCTCGTCTTGTTTTCGGATCGTATAGCCGATCTTAACCGCTTCAACCTCTGCGGTGACATAAGCCAGACCGGCCAACGTCAGACAGACTATGAAAGCTGCAAAACGGCGCATGTTTCCCCCTTCAAATCTTTTGAAAAGCCCTCAGCTTCGCACTGCGGGACCTTGGATTTTCCTCAATTTCTCTATTCTGCGGGACCACCGGCTTTTTAGTAAGAGTCACACCTTTGTTTTGCCGGGCGTATTCCCTAAAAGCCCTTTTAACAAGCCGGTCTTCCAACGAATGAAACGAAATGATGACCACGCGTCCACTCGTTTCGAGCCTGTCCAGAACACTGGACAAAAAACCGTCCAAAGACTCGATCTCTTGGTTAACCTCGATACGCAACGCCTGAAAAACCTTCGTTGCCGGGTGAATGCGGCCATGACGAGCCGCGACAGGAACGGCCTGCCAAACAATGGACTCAAGCTCGGAGGTCGTGTTGATCTTGACACGTCCACGCGTTTCTACAATCCTTTTCGCTATTCGTCTCGAATAGCGCTCTTCACCGTATTTCCAAAAAATATCCGCAAGCTCCCTTTCGGGATAGCGATTCACAATTTCTCTGGCCGTAAGCGGCTCCTGGGGATCCATCCGCATGTCGAGCGGTCCGTCTTTGCTAAAACTAAATCCTCTTTGCGCTTGGTCAAACTGAGGCGAGGAAACACCCAGATCCAACAGAACACCGTTTGCTTTCACATGAAGGGCGTCGAGCCTTGAAGTTATATTTTTAAAATTTTCTTGAAAAATCATAACATGCTCTCCAAAATCTTTTAAGATCCGCTTCGCTTCACGTACCGCCTCGGGGTCTATATCAAAACCGATCAAGTGCCCCTCGGGCCCGATTCGCTTAAGTAAACTCAACGCGTGGCCACAACATCCAAGCGTCCCATCTACCAGTACACTGCCGGGCTTTGGATCAAGCCACCCAAGTGCCTCCTCTAAAAGAACGCTAGCGTGCGCGAACATAAACCCTGCGAGACGCCGCCAAAAAGTTCAGCGGTTTTTACTCTGACTTTTTGTCAAAAAAATAACCTCGCTTGCCCTTTTTACGTGAAGCACGCGTTCAAAAAAAAGTCTCGAGCTGATATCCAACGACCAAAAGGGCCGCAACGTCTGCCGCCTCTTAAAACTTTCTATGTTTGAGCATGGGTCACTCAAAGCGCCAAAACCGGACTCGCGGTTCTTTTTCAAGATTTCTCTTTTCATAAAAACCTCCTTAAGCCGAACCCGGTAAGCATTCGGTATTTCCAAAAATATTCTCGGCGATTTTCTCAAACGAATCCTTGGTGTTTGCATAAAACTCCTGCCAGGCTTCCTTGTTCCATATTTCCATACGGTTAGAAACGCCTACGATCACCACATCGCGCTTAATGCGCGCAAAATCTTTTAAGTACTGAGGAACCAAAATCCTCCCCTGCCGATCGCAGGTAACCTCACAGGCGCCTGAAAAATAGAGCCGGTTAAACTGCCTTGCCTCGCTGTTCGTAAACGAAAGTGATTTGAATTTTGATTCTTGCTTTTTCCATTCGTCTTCCGTAAACACAAACAGGCACGTATCAAGGCCTCGCGTGATAAAAAACCGTTCTACAAAGTTTTCTTTAAAGGCCTCTCTGAACTTGGAGGGAATGATAAGGCGGCCTTTGCGGTCAATGCTATGTTCGTGCTCTCCGTAGAACATTGGCGTACTCCCCCACTATCCCCCACTTTTTGGGATGCTATGGGTAAATTGTACATCACGGCCTCCACCTTGTCAATAGCATTTCCGCAACTATTTATCAGCGTTCCCATGGTTGGGACCTTTCCCGGCGTGTCAATCGTTTCCCCTAAAATCGCAGATTTCGTCAAGCGCTTTTTTTTATTTTTTAATTTCTCGGTTTTTCAAGTTTATAGCCATTTCGTTGATGGCGGCGGCCAATTCTTTTAGTTCATCATGCTTTCTTAAAGTCAACGGCTCGTCAAAATGTCCGTGACCGATATGCTTCAATGTTTGATAGATCTTAGGCAGAGGCCCCGCGATGCGGTGTGAAAAAATAATGGATCCCACAAAAATAATGGGAGCCAGGATCAACATATCAATAAAAAAAGCCATGTAAACAGATTGAAAAATCTCGATCAGGCGGCCCTGCGGATAAACGGCCGCGAGCTTCTCGCCCAACATCATAAACGTCGTGAAAAAAATAGTCAGCCCCGTTAAAACCGAAGCCAAAAAAACAAACACGATAACAAACCGCGCGAACCGAAACTGAATACCCCGATCCACAAGATATTTTTTACGACGCAATGTCAATGCCATGTTATCCTCTGGCCAATAAGGCCTGACGCCGGACGGTGAATACAATCTTTGCCGCCTTCGGATCCGCGATCAAACGCATCACGTCCCTAATCGGCATATAACGCGTCGCGACGCCATTGACGCGCGTCAAAAGATCCTCGTCTTTAAGTCCGGCGGCCTCTGCGGAGCCGATGTCCTTCACACTGGCGACTATCAATCCCCGATACTCCAATTTCAGCCGAAGCCCCAAATTCCGCTCATTGCCTTTAAGCCCATTTTTATTAAGGAAACAATCTCTTTCAAATTCGAGATTAAAATTGGAATGCCGGGGAACCAGCATAGCCTTCACCACTGATTCCAGGTTCAGAAAGCGCAGAGATTCCCCGTCGATCGACACCAAACGGTCATTACGCTGGAGGCCGGCCAAGGCGGCCGATTTCGTCGAATCCACGCTTGCCAAACGTACCCAGTCTCCTTTTTTCTCGAGCGTCATTCCAAGGCGTTCTTTTAGAAGGCCGGCCTGTTCTTTCGCTTTCTTTTTTATAATTTCTTCCGGCGCCGAGCCTCGCTGCCACGCGTCATAAACGGCCTGTTGTTTCTCAACTTCGTTAATCGGCCCTTCGGTGGAGCTGGCCCAAAACCGGTTTCGGACGCCCAACGCCGCTGCTTTCGCCTCTTCGAAATTGGGATTTTCTTCCAGCGCTTTCTCGTAAAACGCCAGCGCCGGCCCTAATTTATTTTCCGCTTCGTATGCCTTGCCAACCTTAAAAAAATTCTGTTCGGCGGTGTCGTAGGTTATGTCGCGGATGCCGCTTAATAGGATCGGGATTTCGCCCTTTTCAGTGCTGAGTATGATCCGATCCGCGTGCTTTTCTACAACAAGTCCTTTTAACGATTTCTCATTCTTTAACAACACCATGTCTGCAAAAGCGCCTTGACCAATAAAAAAGGAGGGTAAGAGACACCCCCCCATTACGCCAAAAAAAATAAAACCGCCAAAACGCCGTCGATCCATAGTGACCAAAATAATAAGCCGCCTGTACCCTGCTGTTGAGACTCAATAACTCCACAAAACACTACAGGTTGTATGCTAACAAAAAAATAACCACTACGCAACAAATTTTGGTAAAAAATGATAAGAATTTATAAAAGCGGGATTAGGAGATGCAGGTATAAATGGCGGGCCGCTTATTCGTCAGTACTTTGTTTCCCCAAGCGGGACTTTTCGTAAGCAGTAGGTCCCACCCCATAATGATCATCCGATTTGAAAGAATTTTCCGGAGATGAAAAACCCATATCTATTTTACCGGAAATGCGTTCCAAACTTTCGGAGGCGGTTTCACTGTCCGATTCCAGAACATAACCGTTAGTCATCAGGCTTTCTTTCGCGACAGGCAAATCGCTCGTTGGGATCTTTTCCTTATCTGCCGCCAACGCACGTCCCGCGGCACCCGATAAGCAAACGTTTAAGAAAAATATGCAACAAATAACCGACCGTATCTTTTTCTTCATTGATATTCACCTAACCGTGTGCTGAAAAACCAGCCGGCTGCTCAAAAAGGCCCAGAGGCCAGACCGCGACGTCTCTGTCAAAAGTTACCCAACTCTTGACAGGCAAAGTTCAGACTCGCCTGTCAAGGGCTGGGTCTATTGTAGATCTGTAAGCCGGGTTCTGTCCCCTCCAAATTAATGGCGGGTGATGATCATTCATCTTGCCTTGCCATTGCTGGCAAGATCCAGCGGTTTACCCGGAAATCTGACGAGTAAGCTCTCGTATCCCCTCTTCAAGGATTCTTTCCCTATTTAACCTTGCTCCGCGTGGAGATTGCCCGTTTCACCCCCTACTTCGCCATGTCTATTGACATGGCTAGGAAGGGACTCGTCTCTGTTGCTCTAATCCTTTCTTCGGGACCGTGCCGGAAAAGACACCGCCCGGAAGAAGATGGGTGTTACCCATCACGCTGCTTATGGAGCCCGGACTTTCCTCCCCGCCCTTGGCGCACCCGTTTGGCACTGGTTTGTCAAAAGCGGGGCGATCATCCGATCTACAATAAAACTCCTTGATCTAACGCCCTATTCGCTTCCCTGTCGGCAAGCTTATTGCGCTCACGGGGGATATGGGTCACGCTCAAGCATTTAAAGCTTTTTCTTAAATGCCCCGCGAGGCTGTATAAAACTCGAATCGTATCCTCTTTTATCTTATACTCCCCGTTGAACTGTTTGGCAAGTAGCTCGCTGTCGGTAAAAACGTGCACCTCTTTCGCCCGCATGAGCGTTGCTTCCTGCAACGCAAAAATGAGTGCCGAGTATTCAGCGACGTTATTGGTGGCATTGCCTATCCGGATCGAGAGAGTTTTTAGCAGTTGTCCGTCCGTACCTTGAAACACAACGCCGGCTGACGCGGGACCCGGGTTTCCCCGCGACGCACCATCAATAAAAACGGTCACTCGCGATTTTTTTGAAACACTCACGACGGCCAATAAAGAATTCGGGCACAAGACTCACAGACGATCACCCGGTCTTGCATCTGTATTTCATTCACTCGTTGCGGGGGCAGCTCCATATGACAGCCGCCGCACGAACTTTTTTTGACCGGCACCAAGGCCAACCCCTCGCGTCCCTTCAAAATTTTTTCGTACTGCCGAATGAGCTTCGCGTCCACATGAGGTGTATAAGCTTTTCTTTTTTCTTCGCGGACCGATAATTCGGCCTGCATGCCTTGAGCTTTCAGCGCCAAGGCATCCAAGGTATCTTTTAATTTTTTTTCTTCGACAGCCAGAAGAGTTTTCTCTTTCGCGCATTTAGCCTTGGTTTGATCCACGACGTCCAAAAGCTTCAGGATTTCTTCTTCGAGAACGGAGTTGTCCGCCTTGAGTCCTTTGATCTCCATGTCCATCGCAGAATACTCTTTGTTGGACTTCAACTGATACAACTGCGCCTGCAGTTTCTTTATTTTTTCTTCCTTGGCTCCGAGATCGCCCTCTCGCTGTTTCTGCTTGAGTTGCGCCGCCTTCTGTTCCTCCTCAACGGCCTTCAAGCGAACCTTCTTCTTTTCGAAATCCGCCTCGAGCTGCTGTTTCAAAAGCGGATGCGAGGCCAACTCTTTTTTTAAATGATAGATTTCTGAATCAATCCTTTGAAGCTCGACAAGAATTTTGATTTGTTCCTGAATCACTGTGGGCATGGATGCGTTTGATCTCGTTTAATCTTGCTGTGCCATTTGACGCTGTGTTTTTTCAAAAATCCCGTATCGGGCGCGCCTCATAATTAAAGTGAAAATGGGGGCGTTGACAATCGTTAGGTCACGACTGTCACGCCACCCGTTTTCACGGGGACTTGACAACGCGTCTTACTGCGCCGTAAGTCTTGCAAAAACTGGGCAATACAGGACTCGAACCTGTGACCTTTCGCATGTGAAGCGAACGCTCTAACCGACTGAGCTAATTGCCCGTCTGGGCCTGCCTGGACTTGAACCGGGGACCCGCTCCCGCCACAAAGCGTCGGCGGATCCGTCCAAACGGCGTATGCTTCCAACGCCTAAAAACCTGGGCCTGCCTGGACTTGAACCAGGGACCCGCTGA
>PEWW01000134.1:7568-8331 GCA_002779345.1 Candidatus Omnitrophica bacterium CG07_land_8_20_14_0_80_50_8
ACTGAGCTACAGGCCCAAAGAAGCACACGAATCTAAAAATCGGCCCGCGACCGCCGCGCTTTGTGGACATGTCCGCCGCCGTTAGGCGGAGATTATGAGTCAGCTGCTCTAACCGACTGAGCTACAGGCCCAAAAGAAGGCCGTTTTCACTTACAACGCAAGCGTCAAAACTGATTGTGGATTGTAGCATAGAACCCGCGTCAGCGTAAAGAAAGAAGCTAGAATTCCAGCGCTTCCCCTACACCGAGCTCGAGAAAAGTCTTAAGTTTCCTGGAGCGGGTCGGATGGCGAAGTTTACGGAGCGCCTTGGCTTCGATCTGACGGACTCTCTCGCGCGTGACATTAAAAATGGAACCCACTTCTTCAAGTGTGCGCGGATAACCGGCGGTGATGCCAAAACGAAGTTTGAGCACTTTGCGCTCGCGGTCGGTCAATGTCAGAAGCACATCGTCCATCTGTTCTTTCAACATCGCGTAAGTGGTAGCGCTGGAAGGCGAGACAGCGCGTTTGTCTTCAATAAAATCCCCAAAATGCGTATCCCCTTCGTCACCGATAGGTGTCTGAAGCGAAATAGGCTCCTGGGCAATCTTTAAAATTTCTCGCACCTTCTCAACGCTGATCCGCATACGTTGGCCTATCTCCTCAGGCGTCGGTTCCTTGCCGGCCTCCTGAACCAGCGTCCTTGAGACGCGTACAAGCTTGTTAATAGTCTCCGTCATGTGAACCGGAATACGGATCGTTCTGGCCTGGTCCGCGATGGAAC
>PEWW01000134.1:8649-8997 GCA_002779345.1 Candidatus Omnitrophica bacterium CG07_land_8_20_14_0_80_50_8
TAGCCAGGCCACTGTCGAAGGTGCCCAGGCTATAGAGTTGGCCAGCATAGGTGCCCTGATCGATGATGGAGGGCAGGAAATCGGCCTTCAGGTCAGTTGAGACATACTTGTCGATAGGGCGCATATAGCCGGACCAGGCGTAGTTGTAGAGGAAGGGGCCGTCGAAGTCGAGCAGGCAGGGCAAGTCTCCGGCTAGCGCGGCCGCCTGCACCTGGTCATTGTAGCTGCCTTCCGGCAACTCCACTGCATTGACGGTTACGCCTGTGTTCATGGCGTTGAAATCTCTGACCTGAGCATCGAGCACGTCGCGCTCCTCACCCTTGCCAGAGTGGAACCAGACTTTGATGG
>PEWW01000121.1 GCA_002779345.1 Candidatus Omnitrophica bacterium CG07_land_8_20_14_0_80_50_8
CTTGATCGTAAAATGTTTCCAAATCGGCCCTCCCCTCACACGCTGAGGAATGACCATATTTTCAAATTCCTCGGGCGTGGATGCCTCCCCGTAAACACGGACATTCATTTCCTGGGGACCCGTATCAATATATCCGGCCGGCCGGTCGGCATGTTGTGAGCTGATCGCGTTCAGAACGTCTTCGACGGTCAATTCGTTTTCCTTAAGTTTAGTCGAATCCAGCCAAACCCTTAAGTTTGGGTCGACGTAGCCGCCCAAACGGACTTCACCGACTCCGGCCACTGTCGTAAACTGGTCTTTCAGCGCCTCGCTGACATAGTGGGTCAGCTCCTTGAGAGGCCGCTCACCCGAAAGCGCCAGCCACATGATCGGCTGATCCTCGGGATTAGTTTTGGTCACAACCGGCGGGTCGATGTCTTTGGGTAAATTTCTCTGCGCTTGCCCGATCTTGGTCTGCACGTCCTGCAGGGCAGCGTCGATATTACGGTTCAAGTTAAATTCGATGATAATCTGGGCCTGACCCTGGCTTGAAACGGAGGTGACTTCTTTGAGTCCCTCCACACTCATCACGGAGTCTTCGATAAAATCCGTGACTTCCGTTTCCATGACTTCTGGGGCGGCACCCTCCCAAGCGATATTGACCGTGACAATGGGAAAATCGATATCGGGCAGTTGGCTGACCCCCAGACGCGTAAAACCGATCCAACCAAACACAAGAATGCCGATCATGAGCATCCACGCGAACACCGGATTTTTTATTGAAACGTCAGAAAGGGTCATTTGGTTTCCTTTATCCGCACTTCCCCCACGGCTGCTTTGAGCCGCCAATAATTTATTTTTGCCGCGGTATGCGCCGCGTTTGCCTGTCGGTTCAAATCCTGGGTGTCCTTTAGAGCCGTCAAGACATCCAGGTTGCTCACCAGGTTCGACTGGTAATCCGCCGTTTGCAATTCATAATCCTTCTTTTTCGCACGCGCGGCCTCGCCAAGCGCGGCGTCCTCGAGGATCGCGGAGCGATATTCCTCATAGGCGGCGCTTATCTCTAGACGGCCCATGCGTTTAGTTTTAAAAAAATTGTATTTGGCTATCTCACGCTCGGCCGCGGCCGCCTTGACAGTCCCGATCGTCTCGGTCCCGTTAAACACCGGCACGTTGACACTCAAAAGGACATCCCAGTCAATGCCGGACTGGGTCCCGACCCTTTGTGTATAATAATTCCCGTCAAGATAGGCCCTGGGGAAAAGCCCCGATTGCGCGGCCACGACGCCTTGCTCTGCCAATAGGTAGGCCTCATGAGCAGCCTTCACGTCGGGTCTGGAATCCAATCGATCCAAATAATCGTCCGGTTCCTTAACCTTAGGATTGGCGCCTTCCGGCTCCGCGAGCGGCCCCTCGACGGGCCTGCCGATAAAATATTCAAGTTGTTGGCGGGCGAGGACAACGTCACGCCTCGACAAAATAAGTTGTGCCTCAACTTTCATTTTGTCCGATAAAGCCGTCTGCACCTCGCTTTCACGCGAGCGGCCGATCACGACCCTGGCCTCGAGCTCCTTGATCCGATCCTCGATCGTCTGGCGGGTCTCCTCGAGGATCTTGATATCTTTCTCCGAGGAGATCACCGCGTAAAAGACGCTCACGACATCAGTCAGGAGCGTTTGCTCAAGCCTGATCCGCTCGTACAGCTTCTGCGCCTTTTCGGCGTTCGATCCCTGAATGCCCGCGACCTCCTTAAAACCCGAAAAGATCGGCTGGTGCAAAGTAAATTTTTTCTGCGGGGTGGCTCTGCGAAGCAAATTGCCGGTCAATGACGAACTACCGGCCACCGCTTCCTTGGGGGCGTCCTGGATAGATTCGGTCATTAAAAAACTAACCTCCGGTATGACCTCGTTGAGCGCCTGATAAAGGCGGCCCTGCGCTTTGTTTAGTTCTTCCCGCTTGATCGCTATATCCTCGCTTTGAACTAGCGTCAACCGGTAGGCCTCCTCGAGCGTCAAAGGCTTCGATTCCGCAGATTGGGACAGAACATTTCCCTCTGTTTTGGCATTGGATTTTCCCCGATGGCCAAAAAAAGAAAAACTGAAGGCGGCGGAAGAAAACACCCCGGACAGCAGACCGCAAATGAGCGATACGAAAATCACATTAAATAAATTCTTTTTTCTCATTGAGACTGCCCCAAATGCTTCACATAAACTTTTTTTAGAATCCGAAGGTACAGATCCCGCTCTTTCCGGGTCAACACGGAAAAAACCTCCCGGATACTGCGCTGTTTTTGACGCAGGATCTGACCTATCACTTTGCTCCCCTTGACGGTCATACGGATCCAAACGATACGCCGGTCATTTTCGTCATGACGGCGGCTTAACATTTTTTCTCCGATAAGCCGGTCAACCAGCGTCGAGGCGGAACTCATCTTGATACTGAGATGATTGGCGATGCATTTCATGTTAACGCATTTTTTTTTAGAAATATAAATCAACGCGACCGTCTGAGGAAAACTCATTTTGCCCCGGGTGATCTCGTTGTCTTCTCGTTTAGCGAACTCCCGGTAGATCTGCGGCATGATCTCAAGCACTTCACGGCTAAAATTTTTTAACTCAACGGTTAACATACGTGTCCCTAATAGTTTGAACGACTAATTATTATTGTAAAAAGGGCAAATTTTGTCAATAAGTAAAGCTATTTTTTTTTCGCTTTATAGATTTCCAGGAACACAGGGAGAAATGAAATAACGATAACCACCGCAACCACGATATGGATATTTTTTCCGATGTTAGGAACCCTACGTCCGAGAAAATATCCGATCGAGGTCATGCCAAGCACCCAAAGCGCGGCGCCTGCGGCATTAAAAGATAAAAATTTTTTATAATCCATTTTGCCGACACCCGCGACGGTCGGCGCGAACGTTCTCACGATCGGCACAAACCTTGCCAAAATGATTGTTTTGCCCCCATATTTTTCAAAAAAACGATGCGTGCGTTCCACGTGGCTTTTTCTAAAAAAGAACGAATCCTCCCTTTTAAAGAGCCTGGGTCCGATCTGATAACCGATACAATAACCGGTGCTGTCCCCCGCGATCGCTGCGGCCATCAGGAGAAGATTGAGACGAAAAATATCCAGCGACCCCTGAGAAGCTACAAGCCCCGCGGTCACCAGGAGCGAATCGCCCGGAAGAAAAAAACCGGCCAACAGGCCCGTTTCGCTAAAAACAATGACGGCCATGCCAAAATAACCCGCCCAAACGACTAGCTGATCCGGGTGATGCAGATAAGAAAAAAATTCTTGGATCAAAGGGTTCCTTTATCGGCGAGGTCTTGAAGGCACTGCGGGTTTACGTGCGGGTTGCTTTCCTGATCCTTGCGGCTGGCCTCCTGCGTTCTGAGACCGATGCTCCACGATCGGGGGTTTATTTCCTTTGCTTGGGGCTTGACTGGGCGCGTTTTGTGACCGATTGTCCGTTTGCGAAGGTCTGCCGCCCGGGTCTTGGGGTTGATTTTCCATATTTTGAGACTGGTTTCCATTATCCTGAAGCGGTTTCCCTTGAGCCTGTGGACCTCTGGCTACATTTTGATTTAAGACCGTTTGACGGTCACGCGGCGCGGGGCTTGGGCGTGAGACGCCGGATTCGGAAGAGCCCCTCATCGCTTTGAACATTTTATCTTCGCGGCCCATGGCCTCTTTGATTTTATCTTCCTTATTTTTCTCATGTTCCATAGAAGCTAGGCGCCCTTGACCCGTGCGCGCCGCCTCTAAACGCTGGCGATGTATTTTGTCGATAGTGCCCAGGTCACGAATCTTACCTACGCGGCCGCTGCGAATATTTTCCTGTACTCGTTTTTGGATCCTTTCCCCGATTTGGCGCCCTTTTTGCCGCTCGGCCTCAAACATCGGCCGAGGCGCGGCCGGAGAAGCGCCCGGCATGTCAATCTCAGTCATTTGGGCTTTATCAACAACCGTCGGCGTTTCGTTCAAGTTTCCGTCCTCGTTTTGACCGAAAACGAAAACCTGCGAATCGGAAAAATTGTAGACTTGAGTGCCGTTATCATCGTGCGCCGTGCGGTATTCCGTCCCCCTCACCGCCGCGATGGCGGTTGGTGTTTGAATTTCAAAGGTGGATTCTTTCGGCAGTTCTCTTAACTGGGCGTAAACTCCGCCCCGATCCATTTTGAGCGTCGTAGGAAATAGCGATTTTATTTCGACCTTGGTTTTTTCATCTAAGCGCGTGACATTTTGCCAATTTTTGTCATACCCCAGATCCACCAAGCTTTGGGCGTCCACCTCGACGGTATCGCCGATGTCTAGAACGTCCCCTTCCTTCAAAGGCCGGTGAGAAACCTTAGCGTTAGTAACGGACGCAGATCCTTCAAGCGACATCACTTCACACTGAAAATCCGCCGCGCGCGCCAAAGCAGGTAACCGCGTAAACGCCAAGAAAAATAACAAACAAAAACTTAGCGGATGCTTCGACATAGCACTAGTATAGACAATCGTTCGGGAAAATCAATTTAATTTGAACCGCCTTTGTAAATCCTCGGGATACGGCTGTGAATTCCGCAGGTGATCTCATAAGGGATGGTTTGAATTATTTTCGCCAAATCTTTAGCTTGCACCTGGACGCGGCCGTTTTTGCCTATCAATGTCACTTCGTCCCAGCGTCTAACGCCCGGCACATGACCGACGTCAACCAGGGTCTGATCCATCGTCACACGACCCACCACGGGGCACTTTCTGCCGCGAATCACGACAAACGCCTTGTTAGAAAAACCGATTCGGTAACCATGGCTGTAACCGATCGGCAAAGTGGCTATGAGTGTTTTTTGGGATACTTTGTAAGTGGATCCATAGCTGAGCGTTCTGCCCTTCTCCGCAACCTTTAAAAATGCAATGCGCGTTTTGAGCTCTAGGATCGGCCGGATTCCCTTGGGAGGCGGGTAAAGGGCGCAAGGGTTCATCCCGTACAAAATAATACCCGGTCGAATTAAATTTAAATGCGCGCCTTTGAACCGAAGAAAACCCAGGCTGTTGGCCGTGTGGATAAATCGCGGGTAAAAGCCTAGACTGTTTATTCCGCGAATGACTGCTTTGAAAAGCGTCATCTGTCGTCCGGTCAAGCGCTTGTCCCTGTGGTCCGCGTTGGCGAAATGAGTGTAAATACCTTCTACTAAAATTCTTTTTCTTCGTTTGGCCCCAATAAAAAAATCCATCGCGTCCGCGTGCCAAACACCCAAACGTCCCATGCCGGTGTCAATTTTGACGTGTACGGGAAATGGTTGAGCGGCACCGTTCAACTGCTTTTCCAATGCATCTAAATCTTCCAGCGATGAAACGGTAGGAATGATTCGGCATCGAATATAGGCCGGCACTTGAGTCGGGTGAAAACTCCCCAGCACCAGGATCCGCTCCTTGGGGCAAACGTCCCTCAATTTCACCGCCTCATCGATCGCGGCCACTCCAAAAAAATCAACGCCCTCGTGCCTCAAAACTTTGGCCACCGCTGTCATGCCGTGGCCATAGGCGTCCGCTTTCACGATCGAAAGAATTTGGGTATCCGGTCGGGTCAGTTGTGACCTAATAATTTTTAGGTTCCGTTTGAGCGCGGATAAATCCACGGGGGCCCAAACCAATGGAAAATTTTTCATCGCGCGGCTCCGTTAACGGATCCTTGCGTCGTTGGGCATACATGTACGTTGCAATCGCGCGGATGCAAATACAACGGCTCCAGACGAAAAGGGTCGATCCACCGGCCCTCTCCGGCCAAGTGTATCGCGCGCCGGGCGATATCACTTGCCTTAGGAGTGACAAACTCTGCCCCGATGTCAATCTGACACCGATCTGTTTTTAATATCACCCGGCGGTGAATTTTTATTCCATCGCCGAGAAAAAGACGGGGCCTTCTCACTTTTTTCAAAAGTGTATCAATTTTGCAAAGCCTGGGACTTTGAATTACTTTCAATTCCCTATTTTTGATTTCAAAAATGCCGGCGTAGAGTTTATCCTTTTTCGCGTCAAGAATTACGGCGATCTCTCCCTTGAATCCGCGTGTCCCCAATGCCATCGCTTCAAGACTGGAAATACCGATAATTTTAATCCGGTGTACATAAGCAAAAATTTTAGCGGCCGTAATTCCTACCCGAAGCCCCGTGAATGAACCCGGCCCCAAACCGACCGCCAGGGTATCGATTTGCCCCAAAGATATCCGGCACTCCGTCAATAGCCGCTCAAGACTGGGAACCAGGATACTGGAGTGTCTCGTAAAAGCCGGCGACTCAAACTCCGCTATTTTTTTTGATCCGTTAAAAATCGCGGCACTTAATACTTCGCTGGAAGTATCATAGGCCAACAGTTTCATAATTAAATTTCCAACCCGACAATTTCTATAGCTCGATTAGCAAGCCCTTCATATTTTAAAACAATCCAGATACAGGTTTTCGGAAACAGGTTTTTTCCGCGTTCTGCCCATTCCACCACCGTGATGCCCCTTGAATTAAAGCACTCTTCGGTCAGCAGTCGATCCGGCCCCTCTACTTTCGACAAACGGTACCAGTCCATGTGATAGATAGGCTGTCGCGCCTCATATTCGCGGATCAAAACGTACGTAGGACTGGCGACCGCCTCTTCATTTTTTACTCCCAACCCTTTTGCGATGCCCTTCACCAATGTCGTTTTTCCTGATCCGAGAGGGCCTTCCAGCGCCACGATGTCTCCGGCTTTTAAGCGTCGGCCTATCCGTTTGCCGATTTGTTCGGTTTCTTCGGCCGACACGGTCGTGAATCTATCCACGGAAGTGATCGTGCCCTTTTTCAAAAAGCACTTTGCGCTGTCCGTCGGATTTTATAAGCTGAACACCATACTTTTGCGGCATCACCTTCCCGATCGGGCAAAAAGTTGCCAGTATTTTTGGTTTATCCGCAAGCGTCAGACGTGCCGCTTCTTTAGATGACAGCGTGAAAAGGAGTTCAAAATCTTCTCCCTCCGACAGTGCCGCATCGAGATGCTTTGCCTTGGCGGAAACCGGGATCGCCTCTTGTAAAATGGCGGCACCCACATGACTGGCTTTTGTCAGCCGATAAATGTCCGAGGACAAACCGTCGGAGAGGTCCATCATAGAGTTTATTTTATAATTTTTAACCAAGTATTGAGCCTCGGCGATTCTTGGCGTAAAATTCAAATGTTTTTTTGACGCGTAAGACCCTCCAAGATCGCCGGAAACAAAAATAACGTCACCGGCCTGGGCGCCTGATCGCGTGACGGGCGGATGTTTTCCGCAGGTTCCAAGGAGCGCGATGGCGATCACAAGTTTATCCGACGCGTTGGTGTCACCGCCCACGATGTTCACCCGAAAACGGCGGGCCACGTCCTGAATGCCCGCATAAAGGCGTTTAACATATTTTACATTCAAATCCTTCGGTAATCCCACAGACACCACCGCGTGCGTCGGCATCCCTCCCATGGCCGCGATATCACTCACGTTCACCGCCATGGCCTTGCGTCCGATCTCAAATCCGGACGCTTGCGACCGGCAAAAATGCCTGCCTTCTATGAGCATATCCGTGGTAAAAAGGATCTTTCCGCCGGCGGCAAATGCAAGCACCGCGGCATCGTCCCCAATGCCCAAAAGTACGGAAGCATCCGTGCGGGTCATTTTTTTTATCTCGTCGATCAACCCAAATTCGCCCAGTGTATGGAGCGATTTACTCATATTGTCCTTTGGCGCCGGTTCACAATCTAGCGGTCTGCTGAAACAGCACACCGTTAGGCAATGCTTGGCAAATTAAAAAAACGAATGGCGTTTTCTGTCGTTACTTGTTCGAGCTTCTCCCGATGGAGGCCAAGCTGCAAGGACAAAAACTGCGCCAGATGCACGAGGCAGGAAGGCTCATTCCGCTTGCCCCGGTAGATTTGAGGAGCCAGGTACGGCGAATCGGTTTCCAACATCAAGCGGTCAAGCGGCATTTTTTTGACGACCTCTAAAAGAGGTCCCACATTTTTAAACGTAAGATTGCAGGTAAAAGAAACAAAAAATCCCAAGTCTAACAGCTGTTTTAAAGAGTCTTCGTCATAAGAGAAACAATGCATGACGCCCTTCAAACGGCCTTTGGATTCCTCCGTGATGATTCTTAGTGTGTCCTTAAAAGCGTTTCTTGAATGAACGATCACCGGAAGATTTACCTCCAGCGCCAGGCGAAGCATGTTTGTAAAAGCGTCTTTCTGCGTCTGGGCATCCGCGACACTTTTAAAATAATCCAGGCCAATCTCGCCGATAGCGCATGGCCTGCTTTGGATGACGAACGCCTTAATACGTTTGAACTCATCTTCTGCGATTTCGTTTGCATGATGAGGGTGAAGACCCGCACTGTGAAAGATCCCCGGATGCGTCTTCGCCATCTGAAAGGCGGCCTCGTTGGTCTCGGAATTGGTGCCGACGGTGATCATGTATTTGAGCCCAAATTCGCGCGCGCGCTCGATGACCTGTTCCCG
>PEWW01000178.1 GCA_002779345.1 Candidatus Omnitrophica bacterium CG07_land_8_20_14_0_80_50_8
AGGAAATTCGCGGCGCCTTCGGCGAAAACGTATTAAACAGCAGTATTCGCCAGACCATCGCCATAAAGGAATCTCAGGCAAAAGGCGTTCCGGTTACGACATACAACAGTCAATCAAGAGGTGCGGTGGATTATATGCTCTTAACTCAGGAACTATTGAATAAAATCCCAGGCGTCGATAACCGGTCGGGCGCAGTCCATGCCGGTAAAAATGGCTCGGCAAGCCGTCTGTGTGATTTTAGCTTGAAGAGAGAAGGCGTGAAAGAAGTTCATCTTGTCGGAGATTTCAACAATTGGAGCGTTTCAAACCAGTCGCTTCTGTGGCAGGAAGAAGGCGGCCTATGGCAGAAGCGGATGGCTCTTGAACCGGGCCATTACCGCTATAAATTTGTCATCGACGGCGAATGGATGACGGATCCATCCAACCATACTCTCGAACCTAACCCTTACGGCGGTTTGGACTCAGTTTTAGAAATTGAATAGGTCAAAAAAACTGCTTCCTCGTCTCTTTAACTGGGCTTGAGTCAAATGCTTAAAGAAGCAAAAATATCATCTGTGGTTTCCTTATTTCCCTTGCCCCAGTACGTCGTCGTTTTAGAGGATGTCGAAAAAACACGCTTGGTACCGATTTGGATCGGTGTCAACGAAGGCAACGCCATCGCGCTTGAAATTCAGGGTGAGCGGTTTCCCAGACCATTGACGCACGACCTGGCGGTGAATCTCGTGAAAGAGTTGGGCGGAGAAATCGAGAAGGTAGTGGTTAGCGATCTAAAAGAGAACAGTTATTATGCCCTAATTTATATCAAACACAACGGTCGGGTTTTGACACTTGACGCCCGGCCTTCGGATGCCTTGGCTCTGGCGGTGCGTGTTCACTGCCCGATCTACATTGATGAAAAAGTGTTGAACAAATGCCCCCAAATTGACCGGCCTATCTCTCAGGAAGAGATTGAACAATTTAAAGAAGATTTAAAAAAAATGTCCCCGGAGGATTTTTTTAAATCTTTAGAAGCGGTCCCGCCCGACGAAGCGCCTTCCTCGGGCGCGGATCCCGGGGAAGAAGACGATGAGGCGGACGAGGAAGGTGACGATCAAGAGGAAGATGAGGAGAGATAAGCGGAAATTTTCCTATCACACCGCATAAAGGGGGATGTTATGAAACGAAATTGTTTTCTTTTTGTAATGATTGTGACTTTTTTTTCGTGGTTAGCGGGCGCGGACTTGGTTTGGGCGTCAGAGGCCCCCGTGGCTCCCACCGACCGCATGGATTATGGCACCGGAGTGGGTAAAAAATTGGGCCGCGGCCTATCGAATGTGGCTTTTGGCTGGCTTGAGTTCCCCCAAGGTATTCAGGATATAGGCGAAAAAAACAATTTTATTGCCGCCGTTACGTGGGGGCCCATTTACGGATTAGGAAAGACTGTGCTTAGGACAGCCGCGGGGGTTTATGAGGTAGGGACATTTCCCTTACCTGTCCCCGAGGGTTTCAGGCCGTTGCTTGAACCGGAATTCATGCTCGGCGATCAGCCCTAAGGGAGCGGCCATGGACGATCCTAAAAACCTCGTAAAACTAGCCATAGATCCGGCGGCAGAGTTTGAGTCCCTCGATGAGGTCTTAAGTGAAGAGGCCCGTTTTCTGGCGCCTTTTTCAGAAAAACTTGCCGCGGATTGGGCCGATCTTTATCTAAGCGCTTTTGGCCGGGACGCGTTCTTCTCTTCATTGCGCGTTCACAGCGTTTTCGGGGAACTGGTCGAGCTCTTTATCCATTGTCTCGAAAAACAACGCGTGGATATTTACTTGGAGAATCTAAAAGAAAAAGGGGTCACTTTCTCGCGTTTAGGCGTTCCCTTCGAAGAAATCATTGTTTCGATGCATTTGTTTGAGGAAGCATGCCTCATGCCTTTTTTGAATTCTAAATTCTCGCAGTCTAAACTTTCCCAGATAATCCTCGCGATGGGGGAGCTTCACAACCGGGGATTAGCGGCCTTCGCGATCAGTTATTTCGAGAATACCAAGACCCAGATGCAGACCGTTGCCGACGGGCTCGTCCAGGAGAACGGTCTTTTAAAAAAAGAGCTTTCGGACGCAAAAAATTCTTTATTGGGTCAGACGATGAAAGAATTAAACTCGATGCAGTCGGTGATCGGCGGCATTAACCGAAAACTGCGTCATCGTGTTTATCAATTGGGACACGCTCAAAAAATAGCTGAAGTACTCGAGAGCGAGCCGCATTTGCCGAACCTCTTAAAAATCGCCTCGCGTCATATGCTCGCGCTTTGCCCCAACGATTCTAATTTTTTCTTTGCGTTTTTTGACGAGGAGAAAAAGCGAATAAATTTTTACCATCAAGAGTCCAAATCAAGCACGGAGTGCGAACTATTAAAGAGCCTTTTCTCTTCCGAGCTTTCCGAAGCCATTCAGACAGCGTTGTACGACGAGTCCGTCAGACACTATCATTTTAACAAACACACGGACCTGTCGTCCTCGTTCGAGGACGTCTTTTCGCTCAAAAACCAGAAAGATTTTCTTTTAATGCCAATCCGCAGATACCGCGAGGTGATTGGCTTTTCATTGTTAGGCGTTCCGACTGAAGGTTTTTTTTCGAGAACTACCTGCAAATTTTACCAGCGCATCGGCCAAGTAGTGTCCAAGGCGGTCACCAGCGCGATGCTTTTCACGAAATCCAAACAACGGGATGATTTTGAATTTATCATCGGAGAAATCGACAAGAGAAAATCTCTGGGCGGCACCCTCGAGACGACGCTTGATTTTTGCCTGGGGTCATTGATCGATCTTTTGGGCGTGGAACGTTCGTCGCTCATGCGTTATGACGAGGACGCGAAGGATCTTCGAGTCTGCGCCGCCAAAGGTTACCGAGTTTATCCGATTTCGGGCGTCTCCATCAAATGGGGTGAAGGGATCGCGGGCTTGTCGCTCAAAGACTCTAAGATTATTTCCATCGCCAAAATGAAGGACATTAAAAATTATAGACCCCAGATCAAGGTAAAATCCCTCCTCTGCATACCGCTCTCGGACGCCGAGCGGCCGCTGGGGGTCTTAAATATGTCTACTATCAATTATTACAAGACTTTCGAAAAATCCGATATCGAAATGGCGAATCATGTGGTCCACCGTATGACCGGTATCCTGAAAGACCTAGCCTCAAGCAAAGCCCGCCTAATCACTCCGTGAACTGTTAAGGCAATGACAAAAACATACCTTCTCAAAACCGCGCCCTCTACGCACGCTTTCAGCATTGATTATAAAAGCGCGCTGAATGATTCTCAGTTGAAGGTTGTCACCAAAGCCGAAGGGCCCTGTTTGGTGCTGGCGGGGGCGGGGAGCGGAAAAACGAGAACACTGATCTATCGGGTGGCTTACCTTTTGGAAAAAGGCGTCCGTCCCGAAGAAATCCTTTTCTGCACCTTTACAAATAAAGCGGCCGACGAGATGAAAAATCGCATTAACATACTCTTAAAAACGCAATCCAAAGGACTTTGGTGCGGTACGTTTCACCACATCGGAAACCGCATGCTTCGCATGTATGCGGATCAAATAGGCCTAAACCGTGATTTCGGTATCCTCGACGACGAAGACGGCCGCGATCTTGTGAAGGCATGCGTCAAATCCCTCCATAAGGATCCTGTCGAGGCACGTCTGCCAAAGCCCGGCGTCATACAGTCTATTTTAAGTTTCTCGGTGAACGCCAAGCGTTCCATCGCGGATGTCGTGGGCGCCGGCTACCCTTACCTTTCACAAAGCATCGGGGATTTCGAGAAGATCAAGTCGCTTTACGATGAAAAAAAGCGAAAAACGAACCACTTAGACTATGACGATCTACTGCTTCGCTGGATCGAGCTCTTGAAAGTTTCTCACGAAACGCGGGAGCGATTTGCCGCGCAATTCCGCTACTGTTTGGTGGACGAGTATCAGGACACGAACCGCCTTCAGCACGAGCTGATCCGGATCCTGTCCGCCCGCCACAAAAATATTCTGGTCGTCGGCGACGACGCGCAGTCTATCTATTCTTTTCGCGCCGCTGAAATAAAAAACATCCTCGATTTTCCCGAGCAGTATGCTCACACAAAAATTTTTAAATTAGAGACCAACTACCGTTCGACACGATCGATTCTGGACCTCGCCAACGACAGTATCAAACACAACGTACGCCAGTTTCCAAAAACTCTGAAAAGTGTTCACGGGCCGGGTGTCCTGCCTCAATTGGTCACGGTTCGTGACGGCCGGCAGGAAGCCGCTTTTGTGACACAACGGATCACGGAATTAAAAGAATCCGGCGTCGAACTTTCGCAAATCGCAGTGCTCTTTAGGGCGCACTATCAGGCGGCGGAGCTTGAAATGGAGCTCGCCAAACAGGGAATGCCTTATATTATTCGCGGCGGCATAAGATTTTTTGAACAGGCTCACATCAAAGACGTATTATCTTTTTTAAAAATTCTCATCAATCCTCAGGACGAAATATCCTGGAACCGGGCGTTGACGCTCCAGCCGGGGATAGGCCCAGGGTATGCGCAAAAAATATTTCAACTCATCGAGAAAGAATCCGCCTCTCCCGAAAGCATCGTCTCGCCGCATTTCGGGGAGCATTTGCCTCTCAAGGTCAGGGAAGGGTTCTCTCGTTTTAAAGGGATATTCAAACAGATTCTAAAATCGGATTTAAGGGATCATCCGGATGTCCTGATCGAGGAGATTTTGGACAAAGGTTACAATAAACACGCGCTGATGAACTTCGACAATGCCAAAGACCGGTTGGAAGACTTAAGAGAACTTGCGAATTTTGCCCACCCCTACTCTACCCTTAAGGATTTTCTAGCGGATGTCACCTTGAGGGAGGGTTTTAAGGGCGAAAGTCTTTTGCGCGGAGGCGAGGAGGAGCCCGGCGAGGAATTAATGCTTTCCACGATCCATCAAGCCAAAGGCCTTGAATGGCGCGTCGTTTTTGTCATCAGGCTTTCCGACGGACAATTTCCTCACGCCAAATCATCCGAACATGAAGAAGCGCTTGAGGAAGAGCGCCGTCTTTTTTATGTCGCTGCGACCCGCGCCAAAGAGCAGCTGATTCTTACGCACCCGATGACGCATTATGATTACGCCTCCGGCCCCGTCATTAGCCGGCCTTCCATTTTTATTGCCGAGCTTTCGCCGAACGTTTATGATGAAGTCGCGGTTGAGGAGGCGGACCTCGGAGAAAGAACGATCTACCTTGAATAAACCCATGGCGTTGTTAACTGTTTTTTTGGTGGTGATGATCGATCTGATTGGGTTTGGAATCGTACTGCCGGGTCTTGAGAATTACGCGTCCGATTTAAACGCGTCGCCGCTCTTTGTCGGGATCATCTATAGCTCGTATTCGTTGGCACAGCTTATTTTCTCGCCGTTGTGGGGCTCGCTTTCGGATCGTATCGGACGACGTCCCGTCATGATGGCAAGCACGTTAGGGGCGGGGGCGGCTTATCTTTGGTTCGCATTTTCAACTTCATTGGGTATGCTTTTATTTTGCCGGGTCTTCGCCGGAATGATGGCCGGCAATATTTCCACCGCTCAGGCTTATGTTGCCGATGTCACAGACTCCAAGGACCGCGCCAAAGGCATGGGACTTATCGGAGCGGCGTTTGGTATCGGCTTTGTGGTAGGACCGGCCCTGGGTGGTATCATTATGAAAATTTTCCCTTTGAACCCTTTTTATATTATCGGTGTAACGGCCGCCGGTTTATCCGTTTTAAGTTTTCTACTGGTGGTGACCCGCCTGCCGGAGCCTAGGCGCGCGGTTCCTACGAACGCGAACACCGGCGACCGACTTATTAAGACAAGCATTTTCACGAAAAACTTCTGGAATTATTTCAGAAAGATCAACCGGGAAAGCCCCGGCGCTTTTTTCAAGTTTCTAATCTGCATTTTTCTTTTAACGCTGGGTCAGGCGAGCATTTATGAGGCCTTTCCTTATTTCTGCCGGGTGCATCTGGGTTTGCCTGTAGCCATCGTATACCATCAGTACATTTGGATGGGTTTGGTGGCTGTTGTTATTCAAGGGGGCTTGATACGGGTACTCGTAAAGAGATTCGGCGAAAGAAAGCTCTTTTTGCTGGGGAGCCTCCTGACGGGGGTATCGCTCTGCGTGATCCCATTCACAAGGAATACGCACGATCTTACGGCGGTGATGATGCTTATGGCCGCGGGGGCAAGTCTCGCGGTGCCGACGCTGACTAGTCTGATATCAAAAGAATCATCGGCCGAAAATTATGGCGTCACGATGGGCGTTTCTCAGAGTTTTTCGGCCATGGCCCGCGCCATAGGACCTACGTGGGGGAGCCTGCTTTTGGGGATTTCATTCCGAGCCCCTTTTGTTATCACGGGCGCATTGGTTTTGTTAACTATCTGGGTGGGCCATGAAAAAAGAGCCTAAGACAAGAATTCGGGCAGTACTCTTTGACCTCGGGAAGGTGATCTTTGATTTCAATTTCACGCCCGCGTTCCGGCATCTGGCGCAGTTTACACCGCTCGGCGCAAAGGCGATCGAGGACTTTTTTTGGCGCTCAGGCTTGGAGGTGCTTTACGACGGCGGAAAAATATCGTCGTTCCAATTCTATAAAATGGTGAAAAAGGATCTCGGACACACACTTTCCTTCAGGGAGTTCAAAGGCGTTTGGAATAATATTTTCACGCCCAACAAAGAAGTGGTGGCGCTTATCCGGCGTCTGGGCCCCCGCATACGCCTCGTGCTTATTTCAAACACCAACGCGATGCATTACGAATACCTTGTGAAGAAATACTCAGTCATGGATTGTTTTGACCGGCGTATCGTTTCTTTTAAGGAGAAAAGAAGAAAACCGGATGAGGGGATCTATCGGACCGCCGCAAAGGCGTGCAAGGCCAAGCCCCGTGAAATCCTCTACATTGACGATCGGGCGGATCTGACCGAGGCGGCCAGGGAAATTGGATTTAACACGTTCACGTTTAAAAATAACCCAACGGATTTGCTAAAAACCATGAAAGGCTTTGAAATTCTTTGATAAAAAATGAACTGCTTGACGTCGCGCTTGAGGCGGCGAAACTTTCGGGAAAAGTTTTGATGGCCTCGTATGGCCGATTAAAAAATTCCCAGATCCGCACGAAATCTAAAAACGATTTTGTGACTGAGATCGATAAAAAATCTGAAAGACTTATTATAGCAACCATCAAAAAACATTTTCCCGACCATGCCATTCAGGGCGAGGAATCGGGTGTCACCCACGGTAAGGGGACCTTGTGGATCATTGACCCTTTGGACGGGACTTCCAATTATATCCACAGTCTTCCGATCTTTTCGGTCTCCATCGGCATTAGGCAAAACCATCAGATGAAAGCGGCTGTCATCTACGACCCGATGCATCAAGAAACTTTCTGGGCAAAAAAAAATGAGGGCGCCTATTTAAATAACAAGCGAATCCATGTCACCCAAGTCAGCTTACTTTCAAACGCGTTGATGGCTACGGGCATCCCCTTCAGGGCGCGTGACCGGTTCGACGAGTACATGAGGTCATTTCATCAAATATCACTCGGCTGTGTTGGATTGCGCCGCTACGGATCGGCGGCTTTGGATCTGGCCTATGTTGCCTGCGGTCGGTTTGACGGTTTTTGGGAACTTGATTTGTCTCCATGGGATATTGCCGCCGGGTCTCTGATCGTGCAAGAAGCCGGTGGAATCATCACAGACTTGTGGGGGAAGGAGAACTATATGAAAAACGGCGACACGCTCGCCTCCAACGGATTGATTCACCAAGCACTGCGCCGAATCACCTCGAAAATTTTTACCCCATCCCTGAAGGATAAACAATGCCGATTAAGTTAGAAGACGACCAGATGTGCTATGTTTGCGGTTCTAAGAACCCAGTCGGCCTTAAGCTTCGTTTCAAGCGTCCAGAAAAAGGGGTCTTGAGATCGACTGTTACGTTCTCTAAAGAGCACCAGGGCTACAAAAACATCGTACACGGAGGCATGATGGGGATGGTTTTAGATGAAATGATGGTCAATTTGGCCTGGAAAGAGGGCGTTCCCGCCGTGACCGCCGAATTGACTGTCAGGCTCAAAAAAGCCGCTAAAATAGGCGAAAAAGTGTTCTTGGAAGGCCGTTTGGAGCCGGGGGAGAGCCAGGCTAGGGTTCTCCGAGCCACCGCTACGGCTAAAAACGAAAGGGGAGAGGTCTTGGCCAGCGCCACGGCTTCCTGCATTATTATTCGGGGTAAATCGGATAATCCCACCACCCACTTCGTCTGCGTCGCAGACTGATTGCTTCGCAATCATAAGAAGTGGGTGGTGGGATAATTCTTGAAGAACCGTCGAGACGGAGTTAAACTGTTCGTATGCCATACATTAGCCTCAGAGTCGCGGGAAAGTTAACGCGTGACCAAAAAACGGCCATCGCCAAGGAATTTGCGGAAACTTTGCAAAAAATAGCCGGAAAACCCAAGGATTCCACCTACCTGGTATTTGACGAAGTAGACAGAGAAAATTGGGCCAAGG
>PEWW01000133.1 GCA_002779345.1 Candidatus Omnitrophica bacterium CG07_land_8_20_14_0_80_50_8
GACAGCCGCCTTTGTGTATCATGACCTCATGGAAATTAAAAGCAAAACCGCTCTAATCACCGGCGGCGCCAGACGCGTCGGCCAGGCCATTGCGTTGGCTCTCGCCGAAAAAGGCGCGAATATCCTGCTTCATTATAATTCCTCAAAAACAGAGGCCGAAGCGACCGCGGCCAAAATAAGATCCCTCGGTGTAGATTGCGATCTTTTTCAAGCGGATTTTGTCCAAAGCGCTGAAATTACACGTATGACAAAAGAAATTTATCACCAACACGCCTCCGTGGATATTTTAATTAACAACGCGTCGTTATTTTATAAAACGCCATTCAAAGAAGTGAGTGAATCCGACTGGGATCGTTTGGTGGATACTAATTTAAAAGGGCCCTTTTTATTATCTAAAGAAATTGGCAATAGAATGTTTTATGGGCGCGGCGGCCGGATTATTCATATCGCCGACTGGAGTCCTGTTCGCCCTTATCGCGATTACGCCCCCTACTGTACATCAAAAGGAGGTCTTATTACGCTCACCAAGTGCCTGGCCAGGGACCTGGCGCCAAAGGTTTTATCCAACGCGATCGCGCCGGGGCCGATCTTATGGCCCTCCGATTTTTCAGAAGAGGAGAAACAAAAAATAATTCAAAAAATTGTCCTTGGCCGGATCGGTTCACCGCAGGATATCGCAAGCGCCGTGTGCTTTTTATTGGATAATGATTTCATCAACGGAACCGTACTGGGAGTCGATGGCGGACGATCGATTGTTTAACGATACTTGTCATTCCCGCAATGCTTTTAGCGGGAATCTAAATGGTGCTGATCCCCGGCTAAAATATTCGGGAATGGCTGAGGAGGTGTTATGTATAAAATAACTAAAGAGATCCATTTCTGCTACGGACACAGGCTTTTGGATTACAACGGACGATGCGCGCATCCGCACGGACATAACGGCAAGATACAGATCGAGCTAGCCTCTGAGGCTCTCGACAAACGCGGCATGGTGTACGACTTCAGAGATATTAAAGAGATCATTCATCGGTGGGTCGACGAAGCACTAGATCACCGAATGATCTTAAAAAAGGACGATCCGCTGGTGAACGTTTTAAAAGATCTGGATGAACCTTATTTCGAGATGGATGAAAACCCCACTGCGGAGGCGCTTGCAAAACTTATTTATAACCACGCAAAGTCAAAAAAACTTCCTATCAGCAAAGTCACCTTTTGGGAAACCGCCAGTTCCTGCGCGTCGTATTCGGAATAAATAAACAAACGAGAACCCCTGTTCTGCCTCGCCTTGCCTCTCGCCTGCGGCAGGGTGGGACAAGGAATGCTTCGCGAGGCATGTTGACAACGCTCGCGGCCATGGAACACTGTATTTCAGACCCGCGAGCGGTGTCATCAAGCGCAGATTTTCCTCGGCGGGGAAAATCTAGCGGTGCCGAGTGAAGTATTCCTTGTCCCACCCTGTGAGAGACTGAGACTGTCCGGCAAAGCCATGCGGAAGGGTCCGGAGAAGCTATTCAGGCCGGTTGCGAGATGGCAGCAGTACGAGAGAGACACCTCGCGGCTAAGGCATACTCCAGCGGCGCCAAGCGGAGCATTCCTCGGCCATCAATAATGCCAAGACTGTTTAGTTGTGGGAAAACAGAAAAATCAGCGGGTGCGACGGGGGACCAGTTTCCCGGAATAATTCTTCACTAGCGCGAATACTCCGAAAAAAAGGCCTGAGAAAAAAAGATCGCCGAGGAGGGAGTTTCTGAAAAAAGGCAGTGCCATCACATAACACTGAACGAGACCCGATAAACTTTTTTCATACATCGCTTGAAACAAGAACACGCCCAGGTTCGTCACAAGATAAAACAAGAGCGAGCCTCCCAGAGTCCCAAGAAAAATCCGGCTGATCCTGGCGTCTTTGCGTATCGCGACACCCAGGAGACTCACTAGAAAAAAGGATCCCCACGTCAGCGGATACAGCGCGTGAGGGCCCAGGATGAGGTCGCTGGCGATCATCACGATAAGCGGCAAACCCAGCGCGATTTGCGGCGCAAGCACCACACCTGAAAAAAGAGCGATCGCCGTCACCGGAGTAAAATTATCGGGATGCGGCAATACCCTCATCGTGACGCCCACTAGAACTAAAAAAATCCCTAAGGCCTCTTGCCATTTATTTTCAGAACGCAGAATCATAATCTTCTCTCTTTAGAATTCAGAGTTGCTAGTATAGCAAAAAATTGCAGTCGGCGCTATGGGAATGATGTTTGATCTTTGTTAACTTTCAAAATTCGCCACGAACCAAAATCAAGCGAGATATCGTTCCGCAGGATCTGCGCTGAGACAAAAAGATAATCCGGCGATTTAAGCAACTTAAGAGGCACTCTAATGACGAGGGTCTTCTTTCCCAAATCGTATTGAATGCCCGATCCTAACACGCGGCGACGGCCATCCCTTACAAAAATGCGGCTTCCCAAAAGCCTCAAATTGAGTTTCGGTAATGTTGGAAATTCAACACCATTTTTATAGCTGAAAATCTCAATGGTCATCGCGCCCAATTCACCCAAAGGACTTGTATCGCGCACATCTACCCAGAACTCGTCGCCCTGGATCCAATAAGTCACTTTCTCCGGGGCGGATCTTTTTCCCGCCTTCTGTTGATCCGAAACCGCGTTGGTAGGACTCGCGTTTAAATTTTCATAAGGCAATCTAAGGAACAACTCATTGGTTCTGACAAACGAAAGCATAAAATTTCTGCTATAGGCCGCTTGGCTTGTGTACTTCAAAAGCGCGTTTCTTTTTAATTCCATCTGACGGGGTGTCAGGTCATAGGACAACCACTGCAAGTGAGTGTCCGCCTGAATGGCCCCGGGCGGCTTAAGGGGTTCCGTGAGTTTGTATTTTCTGGGCGTGGGCCACCGATGGGCATGAATGAGGTACGCAAAAACATTTGGTTTTTCTATCTTTCCTTCTAAATTTAGAAGCGCTGCGTTCACGTACAAATAGGCGGCCCGGTGGTCGGGATTCAAATCAAACGGCGGTGTTACAAAAATATGGGTTGGCTTGACTGACGAAAAAATTTTCTCAAAATCACGAACCACGTTGTCGCCGCGATAAGGCCATCCGTAGGAAAAATCATCTTTGTAGGGCACTTTATTGATGCGCGTGATAACGCTTCTAAATGGTTTTGTCTGACCCCAATGGCCGCGCCATATACCGAGCGTCCCCAAATCCGGATAACCGAAAAAAATAAGATCCTTCTCGGCGAGGCCCAAAACGGACATCGCGCTGATCGCTTCTTTCTTCCTGACCTGGCCGCTCTTGATAAAATCGGCCGTAGTTAGCAATAGTTTTTTCTGAAAAAAGATTGAAGCGATCTCATTGTAATCGCCGTGGGTCAGATAAATCACTTTGACATCCGCGCCGGCTTCAAGCGCAGACAGCATAACACCCCCGGTTCCCAACATTTCATCGTCGGGATGCGGCGACACGACCAGGACGCGGTCATTTTTTGAAAAATGGATCGGTGCTTCCTCGGCACCGGCCGCGCCTGAAATAAGAAAAGCAGCTAAAACAATGAGCAAAACCTTTAAAGATTGCATCCGCTAAACCCGGTCGAGTCTTACGAGCGATCGCGGGCCGTCTGTTTGTACAACAGAAATCGAGAATCGAGCGTCTGTTATTTTTCTTAAAAACTCAAGCTCTTTATTTCTCAAAAAACAATAGACAGGATACTTCGCTTTCTCAATTTTCAGCAAATCGTCCAAAGAGGATAACAGGGGAATGTTGTGCGGGGTATAAAACGCTCCCTTAGGGTCTTCAATCAGGACTCCCACCGCTTCGTCGGCGGCGTAATAGGAAACACCTCTTACAAAAAGTTTACTGGCTAGCAGAAAATTTTTATTATCAGGCTTTATGAGGTGTTCGTACAACGAAACGGCGCTTCGGGAAGAAAAAGCCGCGTCCGCTTTCGGCAAGAGCCATCCGAACGAAAAAACCGAGAAACACACTATCCCCGCCATCACGGATAAAAATGCCTGTTTATAGTTTTTCTTCCGCATCTGATAAATAGACATCCAACAGAAGGGTACGAAAGAAAGTCCGAGGGTGATCAGAGGCCAAAGAATATCCAGCTTGTGGATGCGGCTATAAACCAACACCCCAATGACAAGCGCCGGCGGTAAAAGCCCTAAAAATAAGAAACATGCGGCGACTAGCCCGTGTTTCGGTTTAAAATTCATTTTTAGCGCCCGACTCGCCCGGAAAACCCAGGCAGCGGAGACTAAAGCAACGATAGGAAATACCGGTAAGAGGTAACTCAAAAGCTTTGATTTTGCGAGCGTAAAAAAAACGAACGGTAACGCGAACGATAACGATAAAAAAAGAAATATTTTCTGGGTCCGTGATCTATTTTTCATCGCCTGTCTAAAAGCATACGAGAGGCCGGCCGGAATAAAAGCGCTCCATGGAAAAAAACCGATCCATACCGCCACGACATAAAAAATAGGTTTGTCACTGCTTTTATGTTCCGCAATAAAAAAACGCCTGATATTTTCATGTATAAAAAAATGCTTTAAAAACCCGGCGCCGTACTGTTGAGTCATCAGCGCGTACCAAGGAAAGCTGATAAGAATAAATGCCGTGATCCCCCATGTCCATGGAATCTCCTTAATTAAATGTCTTTCTTGATTGACCATTAGATAAGAAACGATGCCAAAGAAAGGCAACAAGAACCCCAGGGGTCCTTTGGTTAAAAAACCTAGCGCGCAAAAAACAAAAATAAAGAACCATGCGATTTTTCTTTGCTTGGGTTGAAAATACCCAAGACTGAAACAAAAAAGCGCCGCCGTCACAAAAAGGCACAGATAAACATCCGTCAGTACGATCCGTGAAACAGCAATAAATTCAATGCTGGCGGCAAGGATCACGGAGGCCATTAAGGCAACCGTTGGTTTTTTAAAAAGAATCCGTCCCCATAAATAAGTCAGCAGTACCGTCAGGATGCCGGCTAAGCAGGGACCGATCCGGGAGGCGAATTCGCTCACTCCGAAAAGTTTAAAGGAGGCATACAATACCCAGTAGAAAAAAATAGGTTTCTCGAACTGAGGACTGCCGAATATCGTCGGCGTCATAGGGTCCTGCCGAGTGAACATCTCTTTGGCCGTGAGACTATAAAACGGCTCATCCGGGTCCAAAAGACCGAACGATCCGAGCCGGAAACCGAAAATAACGCCCGTCAAAAGTAAAAGCGCCGCCAAATTGCGGATATCTTGTTTTAAGGAAGCATTCACCCCACCACCTCTTTTTCTCCGTTTCTTGCCCCGCCAACACTGAAGTAAATAACGGAGGAATTCGTCATAGACGAATTCAGAAATCCTCCGGATCTCAAAAGAGGTGGTGGGGTCATCGCGGTTTATTATACTGAAAGAAAGTAAATTATGCCACGTGGGAATACAACACGCCGCGGACTATCCCTACTGGTTTTGCGAGCGCACTAGATGGTAAGCTATTGTCTATGACATTACAGACAAAACTTCTTCGATGGTTCCACAAGAACGCTAGACCCCTTCCCTGGCGAAAAAGGTATAGACCTTACGAGGTATGGGTTTCCGAGATCATGCTTCAGCAGACACAGGTGGAAACGGCACTGCCTTATTATAAACGCTGGATGAAGGCCCTCCCCACCATTAGGTCGCTGGCACAAAGCGATGAAAAAAAAGTTTTGAAGCTTTGGGAGGGCCTGGGTTACTATTCGCGGGCGAGAAACATTCATGAAAGCGCGAAACTCATCATGAAAAAATACCACGGCATCTTCCCGAAGACTTACGAGACGATCCTTTCGTTGAAAGGGATCGGACGCTATTCGGCCGGTGCCATCGCAAGCATCGCGTTTAACCAGGAAAGGCCCATCGTGGACGGCAATGTACTGCGTGTCTTGTCACGCGTCTACGCGATCAAAAAACCCATCGACGTGGAGAAAAATAAATCCATCTTTTGGGACCTCGAGAAAAAGTTGATCCCTAAAGACCAGGCGCGTTATTTTAATCAAGCCCTGATGGAGCTGGGTGCCCTGATCTGCAAAAAAGAAAATCCGCACTGCGGGTCTTGCCCCATTCAAAGTGATTGCGCGGCCTACCGGCAGGCAAGGGTTGAGGATTATCCGGTCAGAAAAAACAAAAAAAACATGGTGCGGGTCGAGGCAGGCGCTTTGATCCTTTCAAAAAACGGCAAATACCTGATACAAAAAAGGCCCGTCGGAAAAATCATGGGCGGGCTGTGGGAATTCCCGGAGTGGAAATTGGCTCGTGATAAGAAATTATCGGCCAATAAGATCAAAAATAAGACATTGGAAAACGCCGAAAAGGAATTTTGCTCCGACCTGACAACCCAAGCCCATGTCAGCGTGATCAAACGAAATTACACGAACCATTACGAGACCCTTCATGTATTCAGCGCCGAGCTCCCAAGCTCGACAAGCGAAGTAACATGCAAAAATGGATGGTCACAGGCTTGGATCTCCAAAAAAGACTTTGCAAAGTATCCCTTCTCCTCCGCCCACGCCAAGATCGCTCAACTAATCTCGTCACGTTAGGCCTGCCACAAAGCAACCGGCCCCAATCGCTTCTCCGGACCCTTCCGCATGGCCTTATCGTAAACGATGGGAACCCTCGTCTCCCAACTCGTTTACGATAAAGCCATAGCAGCTCCAGGGAATCCTCCGAAGCAATTGGGGCCGGTTGCCACCCTTTTGACGTGAAATTTTACACGCAGTCTCTGCAGAAGCCGAAAAGTTTCAGGCTGTGATAAATGACCTTGAATCCGTGGTGGCGGGCTTCGGCGTTTTGAAGTTTTTCGATAGGAGTGTTCTCGAACTCGATCACTCTACCGCAGCGGACACAGATCAAATGGTCGTGATGCTTACGACCCTGGGCGCGTTCATAAAGCATTTTGCCGTCGCCAAAATCCTGTTCCTCGAGGATACCGCTCTCCTTTAGAAGCGCCAGCGTGCGATAGACCGTCGCCTTGGAGATCGTGCGGTCCTGTTTTTTTGAAAATTTCAAAAGCTGTTCGGCTGAGAAATGTCCTCTCGCCCCGGTGGCCTGTGCCAGAATCACGCGCCTTTGACTTGTCAGCTTAAGGCCTTTTGTCTGCAGAAAATCCGCGAATGTCGATTGATTATCCTTGATCAAAGTCTGCCTCGTATAATCCATAAAAGGAGTATACCAAAAACTACGCGGCCTTAACCTGTTTTTTGTCTCTCAAGGATGCGCAGTAAACCGAGATCTGTTCGTACTCTTCGGGGGTCAAATGGGCCTTCTGCCGCATCTTGGCCATCCACGACTCCCATTGCTCGTCCGTATAATTCGCCGGCGCATATAGTTTATGGCACTTCGCGCATTTGACGAGATAACTTTGTTTACCGGAAGCCTCAGAACTAGCGGCAAAAGCGCTGAATACTTGCAGGACCAGCGCAAGAACCAAAAAAGATCTTACCAGGTTTAGAATTCTATCCCAATAGCGCATCTAATGTTCACGTATTCATGGCCCTCAAGTTCAAAGTTTTGAATACGGTCGGGGTCTATCGCTTGGAAATTTTTTCCATAAACTTGAGCCATCGCCGTGAGAGTCATCCACCAATTTTCACGACGGTAAGAAACGACGGGACCGACAAACAGGGCCGTATTTTCCCATTCCGCATATTCAGGCAATTCATTGTGATCCCGGAACTCAACGCCCAAATTCCAGCGCCGATTAATCTCCCGCGTGATCCCGAAAGTGAACTCAAGCTCGCCTTCTGTCTCATTAAAATCCTCAGTCCACTCGGTGGCATGGCCCACATTCAAAGCCCATTTCCAATCGCCCACGCGCTGACCAAGAATGATTTTCTCTTCCAATTCTAATGCTTCACCGGAAAACCGTGGCTCAAAGTAAAGTGTCAACCCCACAGGATTCGTCGCCGGGTTCAGCACCATCCAACGATTTTCGATCGAAACACCGTCAAAAGAGCTCTCATGGTGCGAATCCCCCTTGACTTCCGCGCCCGTGTCCCCGTCTGTCTCTACGGGCGTGAAAGACTCGGCGCTTTCGTTTAAATAAAGCGAGATCGTATACTCGTCCGTGACCCCATACTCCAGTTCCTGCCGTAATTCCCAGCGGTTGTAGTTGTGTTGGCCTACGGTGTCATTGCGCTGAGTGCGCAGTGTCACCCAGTTCTCAAACTCTTTTGCGCCTTTCGGCATC
>PEWW01000136.1 GCA_002779345.1 Candidatus Omnitrophica bacterium CG07_land_8_20_14_0_80_50_8
GCGGTTTATGGGACCGTCAACGATCTAGCCATGTGCGGCGCTAAGCCCCTTTATTTAAGCGCCGGTTTTATCATCGAAGAAGGATTGAAGACGGAAACCCTTTCGCGTATAGTCAATTCCATGAGTTGCGCGGCTAAAATAGCGTCGGTGGCGATTGTGACCGGCGACACCAAGGTCGTGGATCGCGGGAAGGGCGACGGCATTTTTATCAATACGGCCGGAATCGGGATCATCGAACACCGGTTGGATATCGCTCCGCGGAGCATCAAACCGGGAGACCGTATTCTCTTAAGCGGCGATCTGGGCCGGCATGGAACGGCCATCATGGCGGTGCGCGAAGGCCTGGCTTTTGAGAGCCGGATCGAAAGCGATTCGGCTTCGGTGTCGGAGATTGTGGAAAAACTTTTGAAGGCAGGGATCCAGATCCACTGTTTGCGGGATCTTACCCGCGGCGGGCTATCGAGCGCGTTGAATGAGATCGCGCAGTCACGCGGTTTGGGAATCAACATCGTAGAAACAACCGTCCCCGTTCGGCCGGAGGTCGCCTCGGCCTGTGAAATTTTTGGCTTGGATCCGTTCTATGTCGCGAATGAAGGCCGGTTCATCGCTTTTGTTCCTCAGGCCGACGCGGAGAGGGCTTTGGCCCTGATGCGGTCTCTGCCCTTGGGACGAGAGTCCGCGCTCATAGGCGAAGTGGGAACAAACGCCTCCGGGATGGTCACGCTTAAGAACGAGATCGGCACTGGCCGGATTTTAGATATGTTAACGGGAGACCAGCTCCCCAGGATTTGTTGATAATCCTATGAACTTAGATAATAAAAAAATTTTAACGGCCAAATACGTCGCTATAAGACTAGAGGACCCGTCTCATAATATTTGGCGGACGCGCTCGCGTCCGTTAGACGCGATCTTTAAACCAAAAACCGTGGCGGTCATTGGCGCGACGGAAAAAGAGGACAGTGTCGGCCGCGCCGTTATTTGGAATTTGATCCAACCCTGTTTTAAGGGCCGGGTGTTTCCCATTAATCCCAAGCGTCCCGCCATTTTTGAAAAGAAGGCCTATCCGGATATTCAGTCGGTTCCCGAGCCCGTGGACCTGGCCGTTATCGCGACGCCGGCGGCGACGGTTTTGGACCTGGTAAAAGAATGCGCTGCGGCACATGTCAAGGGACTGATCATTATTTCGGCCGGATTCAAAGAATTGGGAGAATCCGGAGCGGCGCTTGAACGTCAGGTTGTGGCCGAGGCCAAAAAGACCGGCATGCGCGTCATCGGACCAAATTGCTTAGGCATTATGAATCCGGTCGTTGGTTTGAATGCGACCTTCGCCGGCGAGATCGCCCTTCCGGGCCATGTAGGCTTTATAAGCCAGAGCGGAGCGCTGGGCACGGCGGTGTTGGATTGGAGCCTCGAGGAAAACGTGGGTTTCAGTTCTTTTATTTCGGCCGGATCCATGGCGGATATAGGTTGGGGAGATTTGATTGATTATCTCGGAGATGACCCGGAGACCCATAGCATTCTGATCTATATGGAATCCATCGGAGACGCGCGTGACTTTTTGTCGGCGGCCAGAGAAGTGGCGTTGACGAAACCCGTCATTGTGCTAAAGGCCGGCAGGACTCAGGCCGCCGCGAAAGCCGCGATTTCGCACACCGGCTCGATCGCCGGCAGTGACGAGGTGCTCGAGGCCGCGTTTGAACGCTCGGGTGTTCTGCGTGTGACACAGATCGGGGATCTATTTGACCTGGCTGATATTCTTTCCAAACAGCCCCGCCCCAAAGGGCCGAAGCTTGCGATCGTCACCAATGCCGGAGGCCCGGGAGTTTTGGCGACAGATGCCTTGGTCGAGGCCGGCGGACAACTTGCTGAGATTAAGGAAAACGCTTATGCCGCGCTCAACGCGTTCCTGCCGCCGCAATGGAGCCATAATAATCCGATCGATGTTTTGGGTGACGCAGACGCGGAGCGATATGCGAAAACCCTCGAGGTCCTCTCAACAGATCCCGACGTGGACGGTCTGCTCGTCATCCTAACGCCTCAGGCGATGACGGACGCGACGAAAACGGCCGAGGTTTTGAAGGCCTACGCGAAAATACCCGACCGGCCGATTTTGGCCAGTTGGATGGGCGCCGAGGTCGTGAAACAGGGCAAAAAGATCCTAACTTGTGCCGGTATCCCGTTTTTCCCTTACCCTGATGAGGCGGCTAGACTCTTTCAATCGGTGTGGAAATACAGTGAAAACTTGAAAGCGCTTTATGAAACGCCGGTGACGCCGTCGCGTTGCGCGCTCGCCCCGCGTGTGTCTTCGACGGGCTGTCATGAGATCATTGCCCAGGCGCGGCGTTCCCATCGCGTGATCCTGACGGAATTTGAATCCAAAAAACTCCTGGCATCTTACGGCATTCCCGTGGTCGAAACTTATGCGGCGTACGATGAAAAAGAAGCGCTCGAATGGGCCGAAAAGATAGGGTATCCCGTGGTAGTCAAATTACATTCAGAAACCATCACACATAAATCTGACATCGGCGGCGTACGTTTGGATCTCAAGGACGCGGCGGCAGTTCGAGCCGCGTTTAAAGCTATTTGCGCGATCGTCACGGATAAAAAAGGCGCGGCGGCGTTCCAAGGCGTGACCGTTCAGCCGATGGTGCCGCAGGACGGTTATGAACTCATTCTGGGAAGCAGTCTCGACGCCCAGCTGGGTCCCATGATTCTGTTCGGAGCCGGCGGGAAACTGGTGGAAATATTTCATGATCACGCGATCGCGATTCCGCCGCTAACCACGACGCTGGCGCGCCGTATGATGGATAAGACCAAGATTTCCAAAGTCCTTCACGGGGTGAGAGGAGAACGGGGCGTGGATTTGGCGCTAGTCACCGAGATCCTTGTCCAGTTCAGCGAGCTCGTGGTCGAACAACGCTGGATCAAGGAGATCGATATCAACCCGTTTCTGGTCTCTCCGGACAGGTGTCTGGCGCTGGATGCGCGCATCGTGTTGCACGACATGAAGCAGACGGAGGACCAGCTTCCGAAACTCGCGATACGTCCCTATCCGGTAGAGTACGTGAATCAGCTGAAAATGAAGGACGGCCAGGAGGTATTGGTACGCCCCATTCGTCCCGAGGACGAACCGCTGTTGGTCAAATTTCATCACCAGCTTTCGGAGCAGTCCATTTATCGCCGCTATTTTCGGTCGATCGGTTTAAGCGACCGCATCGCGCACCGGCGGTTGATCAACGTCTGTTTCAACGACTACGACCGCGAGATCGCGCTTGTCGCCGATATCCGCGATCCCGAAAAAGGCGAGCATGAGATTTTGGCGGTGGCGCGTTTGAGCCGCTTGCACGGCACCGAAGAAGCGCTTTTTTCGATGATCATCGCCGACTCGTTTCAACACCGCGGGTTGGGGACTAAGCTTCTGCGGCTTATTCTTGAGGCCGCAAAAATGGAAAAAATAAAAAAAGTGATGGCCACGACCCATCCGGACAACGCGGCCATGAAGAAAATTTTTGAAAAAGCAGGTTTCGATTTTCATACTGATCGGGAAACCGGATTGATCCTTGCTGAGTTTAATCTCTCATAATCATAGACTAGGATAACAAAAATGAAAAGAATTTATGAAACGCTGGATGCCAACGAAGCCGTAGCCGAGATCGCGTATGCCTTGAACGAAGTGATAGCGATATACCCGATCACGCCCGCATCGCCCATGAGCGAGTACGCGGATGCCTGGGCCAACGAAAAAAGGCCGAATCTTTGGGGCACGGTTCCCTCGGTGGTCGAAATGCAAAGCGAGGGCGGCGCGGCAGGCGTTATTCATGGCGCCTTGCAAACGGGCGCCTTGGCTACTACTTTTACTTCGTCCCAAGGACTGCTTCTCATGATCCCCGTTATGTATAAAATCGCGGGAGAACTTACGCCCGTAGTTTTTCATATCGCCGCCCGGTCTTTGGCGACGCACGCCTTGTCTATTTTCGGCGATCAGAGCGACGTGATGGCGGCGCGGTTGACGGGCTTTGCTTTTCTTTCTTCGAATTCGGTCCAGGAGGCCCAAGATTTCGCGTTGATCGCGCATGCGGCGACCTTAAAATCAAGGATCCCTTTCGTGCATTTTTTTGACGGTTTTCGGACTTCGCATGAGATCTCGAAGATTGAGGTGCTAACGACCGAGCATTTGAGAGCGATGATAGACGAAAAACTGATCAAAGATCACCGCGACCGCGCGCTTACGCCTGACCGGCCCGTGATCCGGGGCACGGCTCAAAATCCGGATGTGTTTTTTCAATCCAGAGAAACCGCGAATCTGTTTTATCAAAGGTGCCCGGGGATCGTGGAAGAGACCATGAAACAATTTGCCGAACTGACGGGCCGGACCTATAGCCTCTATGAATACCATGGGGCTTTGAATGCCGAAAGGGTCATTGTCCTGATGGGATCCGGATGCGAAACGGCGCATGAGACCGTAGACCATCTCAACAAGAAAAACGGGAAGGTGGGTGTATTAAAGGTCAGGCTGTATCGTCCGTTGGATTGTAAACGGTTTGTGGAAGCGTTGCCTGCCTCGGTCAGATCGATAGCCGTTTTAGATCGCACGAAGGAGCCGGGAAGCGGCGGTGAGCCTCTTTTTCTGGATTGCGTGAGCGCGATCCAGGAAGGATTGCAGAACAAGTGGGGAACGCTTAAGTCTTCGCCGCGGGTCATCGGCGGCCGGTACGGCCTGTCTTCGAAGGAATTTACACCGGCGATGGTGAAGGGTGTTTTTGATAATCTAGCTTTGCCTGATCCAAAAAATCATTTTACGGTGGGCATCAACGACGACGTGTCCCACACCAGCATCCCTTACGACAAGGCGTTTCGTATCGCGCACGCGGGGTGTTACCAGGCCATCTTTTTTGGCTTAGGGTCCGACGGAACCGTCGGGGCAAATAAAAACTCCATTAAAATTATAGGTGAGCATACCGACCATTTTATTCAGGGTTACTTTGTTTATGATTCTAAAAAAGCCGGCGCCATGACGGTTTCGCACCTTCGCTTCGGTCCTCAACCCATCCGATCGGCGTACCTGGTGGATAAAGCGAATTTTGTCGGTTGTCATCAAACGACCTTCCTCGAACAATTGGACGTGCTGGAGAACATCGAGCCGGCCGGGACGTTTCTTTTAAATACATCGCATCGGCCTGAGGAGGTATGGAAAAGCCTTCCGAGAAATATTCAACAGCATATCTTGAAGAAGAAACTTAAATTTTTTGTGATCGACGGCTACCGGATCGCCAAGGAATGCGGACTTGGCGCTCACATCAACCGTGTCATGCAAGTATGCTTTTTCTCGATTTCCGGGATCCTGCCGCGCGAACAGGCGATAGAAAGGATCAAGGAATCGATAAGACTTACCTACGGAAAAAAAGGAGCCGAGATCGCCCAGATCAATTTGAATGCCGTTGACCGCACGTTGGCCAATGTGTTTCAGGTGAAGGTTCCCGCCTCGAGCCCGGAAGGCCACAAGCTCCCTCCTCCGGTTTCGGCAAAAGCGCCTGAATTTGTCCGAAACGTGATCGGAGCTATTATCGCGAACCGGGGCAACGAACTGCCGGTCAGCGCGCTTCCCATCGATGGGACGTATCCCGTAGGCACCACACAATGGGAAAAGCGGAATTTAGCTCAAGAAATCCCCGTTTGGGAACCCGGACTTTGTATTCAGTGCGGCAAATGCGCTTTTGTATGTCCGCACGGGGTGATCCGCGTCAAGGCCTATGGATCGGAGAATTTAAAAAAAGCGCCGTCGACGTTTAAATCGACAGAGGCGCGCAACCCCTCTTGGGCCGGTCAAAAATATACGATTCAAGTGGCGCCTGAAGATTGTACCGGCTGTACGATATGTGTCGAAGTTTGTCCCGCCAAGAGTAGGACCGCCGAACCGATCAAGGCCATTAACATGCGCCCGCTACCGCCGATCCGCGAGCCCGAAAAGGCGAATTGGGAGTTTTTCCTGGGTTTGCCGGAAACCGAACGCCGCCGCATGGATTTGACAAAGATCCGCGAACAGCAGGCGCAACAGCCGTTGTTTGAGTTTTCAGGGGCGTGTGCGGGTTGCGGTGAAACGCCCTATTTAAAACTTCTCTCGCAGCTTTTTGGTGACCGGTCCGTGGTGGCCAACGCCACCGGTTGCTCCTCGATCTACGGAGGAAATTTGCCTACGACGCCGTGGACAAAGAATAAACAAGGGCGGGGTCCCGCGTGGTCAAACTCACTTTTTGAGGACAACGCGGAGTTTGGACTGGGCATGCGTATTTCGATCGATAAACAACGTATGTTTGCGTCTGAACTTCTGGTAAAACTGTCCTCCAGTGTCGGACAAGAGTTTGTTCAAGCTATCCTGACGGCCCCTCAAAAAGATGAAGCGGACATTTATGAACAGCGCCTGCGTGTGGAAACGCTTCGGACGAAGCTTGCCGCTATTCAGTCGATGGATGCCAGGCGGCTTGAGGCGCTGGTCGACTACTTTGTGAAAAAAGATGTCTGGATCGTAGGGGGCGACGGTTGGGCTTATGACATCGGATTTGGCGGTTTGGACCACGTCATCGCCGGCGGCGCGAACGTGAATATCCTGGTGCTTGATACGGAGGTTTATTCGAATACGGGCGGACAGAAATCAAAGTCCACGCCCCGCGGCGCGGTTGCAAAATTTGCCTCCGGCGGAAAGGACTCGGCCAAAAAAGACCTGGGTTTAATCGCCATGTCCTACGGGAACGTTTATGTCGCCAGTGTCGCCATGGGAGCGAAGGACGAACATACGCTGAAAGCATTTCTTGAAGCGGAGGCTTATGAGGGGCCGTCTCTCATCATCGCTTACAGCCACTGCATCGCGCACGGGATTCAAATGGCTACGGCCCTGCAAAATCAAAAAGCCGCTTTTGACTCCGGCCGCTGGCCGTTATACCGATTTAATCCGGATCGAATTCTTTTGGGAGAAAATCCGCTGCAGATCGAAACTCCTTCACGCCCGATTCCCGTCGAACAATACATGATGATGGAAAATCGCTTTAAGATGCTCATGAAAGCGCGTCCGAATGAAACGGCGGAGTTGATCAAGAAAGTTCAGAATGATGTGGAGACGCGGCAACAATTTTATAAATATCTGGCCCAATGCGCCGCAAAGTTGGAGGATATTCCCTCGGCCTCGGTGCGATGACCATGGAATCATCTACATGACGGTTTTGAATCCGATTGCCTGTGCCCCCAAAGACCCTTCTTGAAATAGTTGATTATTTTTAGTTAAAAATGATAAAAATATTTAATCCAATAAATTCTTGTAACTCTTGAATTTTCAATTAAATATAGCATACTATCTCTGACCCTGTTTTTCCGGAAAAGTCAGCTTTTAATCGTTAGTTCAATGAATAAAATGGCAGGAGGATTTTTTTAGTTGGCAATATATAGTCTTTTCAAAAGTAATAATACTAGAAGCCCACTATTAAGATCAATAGCTGGGCTATTAGTTTTTTGTTTCCTCGGACAGGAAGTTCTCTACGCGAACCCTGACATGAAGGCTGTGGAGATTTTTCCGCAAAAACCCGTTTTTTCATTTCACATTCCCTCGCAAAACGCCGTTATTAAAAATTTGTTCGTGCCAAAGGATAAAAAGAATATATCCATCATCTTGATCGAGGATGCCCATACCAACGCCTCAGCCCAAATGAATATCGCCAAGGTTCTTGAAAATATACTTGCCGCTGAAAAGATCCGCTTCGTTTTCCTGGAGGGAGGATTCGGCGAGTGTTCTTTGTCGTCTTTAAGAAAATTTTCTACGGTTGAAAAAAGAGAGGAACTTGCCGGCTCTTTCCTCAAAAAGGGGTGGCTGAACGGCGCTGAATACTTGAACCTCACTTCAAATGAGCCCATGCGTCTTTGGGGCGTTGAAGACTCTAAGCTTTATCGTGAGGCGCTGGACGCTTATCGCAGCGTTAAAGCCAAACAGCCGAATCTCGAAAACTATGCAGCGAAACTCGAACGGGCTCTCAAGACACTTAAGCCAAGATGCTTAAATCCGTCTTTGTTGGCTTTTGAGGAAAAGCGGGATCTTTTTATAAAAGACGGGCTCTCATACTCCGACTATTCGGAATACCTGCTCGAGAAAACCGAGCTGAGGGGTCTCTCTATCGATCTCTTCCCGGGCCTATTGGCCATGAGGAAGCTCAAGGTGTTGGAATCCAAGATAGACTTCGCGGCCGCTCAAGCCGAGGAGACGGAAGCGATCCGTTCGCTTACTGCTGGTGACCAGGCCAAGCTCATGGAATCGGCTGCGGAGGACCGAAGGCCGTTCCGGGTGG
>PEWW01000058.1 GCA_002779345.1 Candidatus Omnitrophica bacterium CG07_land_8_20_14_0_80_50_8
CGGCAGATCTTGAATTGACGTCCCATGGTGCGTCAGGTTCTGCCGAAGGGGGTTTTGGCGGAGATAACCACGACAAGGGTGACGGATCGTCCAATGAAAATTTGAGTGTGGGATCCGCGGGGGATACCGGCGATATCAAAGCGCTCGCCGCCGGAGAAAAAAATACAGACGAAGCTTTGTCGACTAGTCGGAAAGATAAAGACGCACGAGGGGATAACGGGGGCCAGAGTGTCGTCACATAGGGTAGGTTTTGCGGCAGGCCTTGCCTTAATATTTTTTGCGTTGTCCACGGCATGGGCGGCGGACAATCCGTTGAAAATGCACGCCTCGACAGGGATGGGTTACGATAACAATGCCAATCTAAATTCAACCCGAAAGTCTGATTTTTTTAGCCAGGAAACGATCCGCCTTCATTACCAAAAATTACAATCCAAATCGCTGAGAGTCCGACTGTCATCTGATCTTCTGAATGTCAATTATTTTGACGTCACGGATCAAAATGTTTTTTTACCTTCAGCGGGGGTGGGAGTGGATATGGTCGTGGCACCCCGGACGGTTTTGGAGACTGATTACAATTTTAGTTATATCGATTTTCCTCACGATGTCTCCGTTTCTTCTTACAATCAAAGCGCAAGAGTGGGCTTGAAACGTGTTCTGACGGAAGACGTTATTCTGCGAGCGGGTTTTGACCTTTCTTCCAGGGATTTTCAGGACAGAAAGATCAACCAGACGGATGGCTTTCTTTCGGACTCTACGGAAAGAAGCGATACACGCACTGCCGTGGATTCGGATCTAAGCGTTTACGTGATAAAAAATACGCTTCTGCGATTCGGATCGAACTATTTTTGGAACGATTCCAACGACCCGTTTCACGATTATTACGACTTTCAGGGGTTTAAATTATTTTCAGGTATTTTCGTCGAGTTTAATTCAAAAGTCAGCGGCTTCGCGAAAATCGCCTACGAAAGACGCGCTTACGATTCACGGCCTCTGTTGAATTCTGACGGTGTGTTTGAGCATGATCATATGGCTAATGTCACCGGCGGCCTTGTTTACCGATTCAATTCAAACGTCTCGCTTGAGAGCGCCTACAACTACCGGCAAAAAAATTCCAACGAGCCCGCGGAAAGATATTCCGGCTCTATGTCTACCCTTGGCCTCATCTATTCTTTCTAACCGGGTTTTGCGCGGGTTCCTGGCCGCGGTCCCGGTCCTCATCGCTTTATCTCTGTCTTATTTTCGCGTGTTTGAACCCTACGAATTGCAAACCTATGACTGGCGTTGTCAACTGCGGGTGCCCAGGCCGATGTCAAAAGACATCGTTCTGATCGATATCGCTGACGACTCGGTTGAGAAATTAGGCCAGTGGCCGTTTAGCCGGAAGTATCACTCGGCGTTGATAGATATTTTGGGTGAAGCCGGCGCAAAGGCTTTGTTGTTCGATATTCTTTTCGTCGAGCCAAGCGATGAAGACGCGCTGATGGCTCATTCGGCGCACGCGAAAAATAATGTCTATTTTTGCGAGGCGCTGGCGGAACCAAAATCGGAAAAGGACAGATTTGTTTCCGCCGGTTTCCTAGCCCCGCTTGTAGAAAGCTGCAAAAAGGCGGCGCGCGGCGTTGGATTTGTGAATGTGAAAGCCGACGTTGACGGCAAGCGGCGCCGGGTGATTCCGATGATTTCCATGGAAGGAAATAATATTTATCAACTCAGCTTTCAGCTGGCATTGGATGTCCTGGATATCAAGAAAGGGGATGTCGTCATGGACCCGAAGCGTTCCATGCGGCTTTCCAAAGCGTTGGAGGTTCCGCTCGACGGGGAAGGGTATTTCCTGGTCAATTACGCGAGCCGCTGGCGGGACAGTTTTCAACATTATTCGTACGCCGATATTTTAACCTCGTATGTCCAAATTATTGATCGCGAAAAACCCGCGGTGGACCTTAAATGTTTCAAAGACAAGATTTGTTTTGTGGGTTTTACCGCCACAGGGGCCACGGACACCAACGCCACGCCGCTTGAGCCCGTTTATCCGATGATGGGCATTCACGCCAATATCTTAAACAGCATTCTCCAGAGAGATTTTATCCGCCGTGTTGACCGTTTCCCCAATCTGGTCGTTTTGGCGCTGTTGGTGTTTTTGGTGCTTTACGGAGCGCTCCGTCTTAAGCCTTTAACGGCCTTTCGGGTGACCATCCTGACACTTTGTTTATTCACGACCGTTGTGGTTTTTATTTTCTATCATTGGGGAATATGGGCGGACCTATTTTATCCATGCATGCTCGCGATTTTGACGTATGTTATCTCGACCTTGAGCCGGGTGCTTTATGAAATGAAAAAAAGGGAATTGATTGAAAATGAACTGAAGGTGGCCAGCCAAATACAGAAAAGCTTCCTGCCCGCAGCCGTTCCGCAGCCTCCGGGCCTCGACATCGCCGTCTATATGAAACCTGCCAAGGCGGTGGGCGGCGACCTCTACGCGTTCATCCCTTTAGGCAACGGACAGATCGGCGTGATGCTCGGTGATGTTTCAGGCAAAGGCACGCCCGCGGCGCTATTTATGGCAAAAACAGTTTCCGAATTCAAATTCTCCGCGCACGAGCGGACGGATCCCGTCGAGGTACTTTCAAATCTTAACCATTCGATCGCGTCGGAGTCGACCGGAGGATTGTTCGTGACGTTAACCTATGTTATATTTGATACCGCCCATCGAAAGCTTTGGATGTCTAGCGCGGGACATCTGCCGATGGTGGTTGCGACCCTATCCGCGCCGGTGACACTGGTCAATGCGGAAGGCGGCATGCCGATAGGAGTGATGGACGGCGTATCCTTTGAAAAGATAGAGAAGACGATCCGATCCGGGGATTGCTTCGTGCTTTATTCAGACGGCGTCAGTGAAGCCCGAAATCGAAAGAAAGATGAATTTGGAATCGAGGCACTGCAAAAGATTATTCAGGAACATCACGACTTGAACGCCCAAGGGATCCTGGATGCCGCCGTCGGGTGTTTGAACCGTTTTATGGGGAAGGCGGATCAGCACGACGACATTACTTTATTGATTGTAAAGGTGCAGGCAACTTGACGGAAACTACCCAGAAAATTTTACTTCTCATGGATGGCTCGGATTTGAAAAAATCCTTATCCGCGGGTCTAAGCGCATTTCACTGCCAATTTTTGGATCCCGCCGAAGATATTATCCAAAGAGTGTTTGACGAAGTGCCGCATCTCATTGTCATCGACGAGGATTTTAACGAGGGTGAAGGCCGTAAGCTCGCTTTGCGGATCAGACAGGATCTGATATTAAAATTTATTCCCATCGTCTTATTGAGCAATCACGGGGGATTGGGCGCCCGGGATCCTGATAGCTATGCGCTTATTTATTGCAGTAAAAAGTATGAACCGAAGGACATCATCCGTCGTATTTGCCAGACGCTGGAGACTAACGTCAACGAACTAGACCTTAATCCTCTCACCCATTTGCCGGGTTCCCGATCTACGGTTTTAAAAATTGAGCGCGCGGTTCACGCCAAGCAGTTGTTTACGGTCTGCTGTGTCGATCTCTCGGATCTGGATGCGTTTAACACCGCCTACGGCGACGCACGGGGAGACGAGGTCATTATTGGTTTGTCCAAAATTATTGCCGCCGCGTTAAAAACGCAGGGTTCGCAGGATGATTTTTTGGGACATCTTGGCGGAGATGATTTTGTCATCGTGACGGCCTATGACCACGCGGCGCCGATTTCGGAAGCGGTGATTCATGATTTTGACGCGCAGGTCCATCAGTTTTACGACCCTACGGATTCAAAAAACGGGTATCTTTTGCAGAGGAACCAGGAAGGTTTTTTAACGCATTATCCGATCATGAACGTGTCGGTTGTGATTATGCATGATGACAACCGACCTCTCAGCGAAGTCGGCCGGATCGGCCGGATCGCCGGCACTCTAAAAAAATATGCGAAGACTCTGCCCGGGAGCTATTACATTAAATACCATCACTGCTTCCCGTATCAAGATAGCATGAAAGCCGGAGAGTTGCTTGAGGTTCAGTTTCCCAACAAGATGAAAAGTATAAAGGTTCCTGCCTATACCGAGGAACCGGACAAGTATTCCGCTTTTTTTAACGCTATCTTAAGCGGAGAGATGATTGAATCGGCGTATCAGCCCATCGTCGATCTAGGCACGATGCGCGTGATCGGCTATGAGGCATTGACCCGGATCTATGCCAGAGATTTCACGATGCAGCCGGTTTTGTTATTCAGCATTGCCAGGGAATCAGGAAAGGTAAAAGAACTTGATACCCTTTGCATCGACGCGGCCTTGCGGAGCGCTCAAAAACTGGACCCGGATAAAAAAATTTTTCTCAATTTGAATTTAGAAACACTCATTGATCACAAACTGATGAAACAGATGTTCTCTAAGAAGAACGCGATAGAATTCCGCAGTATGGTGATTGAGGTGACCGAGCAGAGCCTCTTAAGGTCTTTTGAAAAAGTCAGAGACGCGCTTTTTGAATTAAAGGAACAAGGGGTGTTGGTCGCAATCGATGATATGGGCGGCGGCGCCGTGAGTTTGAGGGACGTGGCGGTTTTAAAGCCGGATTATGTGAAATTTGATCGTTCACTGATACGCCAAATAGATTCCAACAGCACCAAACAACAGATTGCATTGTCGCTGATTCTTTTTGCCAACGGCATCCATGCCCTGACAACGGCGGAGGGCATTGAAACGAAAGAAGAGCTGGAGACTGTTCGAAGTCTAGGCATGACTTTGGGGCAAGGTTATTATTTCGCGAAACCAGGCAAGGCATTCCCAAAAGTTCATCATGCGGTATAGTCACAACCCTTATTAATTAAATAAGTTAAGACGAGAATAATCGGGTTGATTCCAATTTTGGTTGTTTCTGAAATAGGTGTTAATAGAAAATAATATTGAGATAAATATTTGTAATCTCAGGAACCTTCATGTATACTAACTCGGAAAGGGGATATGAAACAATGACATTGGTCGATAAAACTCAGACGAAAAGCCGCCCGTCGAACTACATGGAAGAATTAGCCGAAAATGTTTTGGAGGATTTATTGCCGGAATATAAAGGGGCTCGTTTTAACGAAAACGCGATTCAGGATATCAAAGCGCTTGCGTTGAATCGTCTGTGGCCGATGTATATGACCAGTGACGCCGGAAAAAATTTTTTGAAGAAAATCATTCAAGAAGATAAGATCGAAAAAGACGTGGTCCGCGAACTCAGAGCCGCGATCGATATCGTAAAATCAAACCCGCATAAGTAATTTTCCCGTTTTGTGCTATGATAATCCCCGATCCTCATGGCACAGCTAGAACTTCTAGTTTCACCCCCGGGCACCGGAAAGACTTCTTATGGCATTGATCTGTTTAAAAAAGAGATCTTAAGATCACGGAGCGGTATTGAGAGCCGCTCTTTTTTTATTCTGCCCAGCCGTGAGCACGCCGACCGCATCCAGAACCTGATCCTAAAAAGACCGAAGACCGGTGAAAAGTCATCAGAGCCGTCCGTCGCGGGCCTTTTCAACGCGCACATCCTTACCATCAATGACCTCGCTTCGCGTTTGCTCGGCGTCTCAGCCGTGCCGCCGCCGTCCGATCCCCTCAGGAAAAGTATTATTTGCAAGATCCTTGAAGAAGAGGACTCTGCGCTGCCTTATTTTGAAAGCGTTAAAAATTTCAGGGGATTCCACGAGCTTTTGACGGAGGTGATCCGGGAATTCAAGACGGGGCTGCTCACGACGGCGGATTTTGAGAAGCGATCGCAGGCGCTTCTGAAAGATCCTGTGTTTCGCGCGAAATTCCGCGATTTTTCAATCGTTTTAAAAAAATACGAGGCGCGCCTGTCAGCGCTCGGGCTTGGCGAGGTCGAAGACGGGCTTGGGCGGGTCCTGGAAGAGATCGAAGGCTCGCCGGATCCGGATCTCGTGATCTTTGACGGATTTTATCATTTCACGCGCGCTCAAAAAATCCTGATCGAAGCCGTTTCGCGCTGGTCCGCGCGCACCGTGGTGTCGCTCACCATTTCTAATGAGGACGGCAGACGCGGCCCGCTTTTTGAATACCCGGAACGAACGCGAGATTTTCTTCTCGGCATCGGTTTTAAGGTTCATGGCGGGTTTTTTAAGACATGCGGCCGCACGGAGGATCCCGCGCTTCTCCATTTGGAGAAGCACCTTTTTGCCGACGCTCCCAAGGCCTATCAAAAACCGCAGTCGTCGGTGACGCTGATCCAGGCACCCAACACCCGGATCGAGATCGAGATGATCGCGCGCGAAATAAAAAAGGTTTACCGGGAATCGGCTGTCCATTGGAGCGATATCTGTCTCATCCTGCGGGAGCTGGGCGGATACGAAAAGATGATCGACTCCGTTTTCCGGGATTTCGGGATCCCGGTGACCGTTCACGAACGAAAAAAACTTATCGAAAACGGCCTGGTGAAAGTGCTTAGCCGTTTTCTTGATCTTTCCGCAAAAAACTGGCGGCGCGAGGACCTTATTTTTGTATTGCGTTCGGTGTATTGGTCCGAAAAACTTACGCTGGCCGACACGCAGGCTTTCGAGGTCGCCGCGCTTCGGGAGAATGTCACAGAGGGGCGTGACGCGTGGAAGAAATTTGTCGAAGATCCGGAATTGACGCCGGCCGCGCGCGCGGCACTCGAAGGGCTTTTAAGGACCGAAGGGTCGCTGAACAAAGCGGAAACCATTGAAGGGTACCGAGCGGCGCTCTTGTTATGGATCGCCTCCTGGGACCGCGGGCGGGACCGTTCGGACGCGGACGGCTCCGACACGCAGGCGTTTAAGACGATCGAGAACATCCTGCGTTCGTTCGGGAATTATTACAGCCGATCAAACGGGAGGAACTTTTCCGCTGTTTATTTCACCCGGGAATTGCAGGACGCGCTCAAGGCCGGCCTGTTTTCCGTGAGGCCTTACGGAAAGAACCTGGTCCAGGTTTACGACGTTGTGATGGCCCTGCCCAAGGAATACAAGGTCGTTTTTATACCCGGGCTCCTGGAGAAAGTCTTTCCCAAACAGAGCATGGAAGACCCGATCTTCAAGGACCGCGAACGCAGGGTTCTGAACCAAAAGGACACGGTGCTCGAAGAGCGGCTCGAGCGCATCTCGGGCGAACGGTACTTTTTCTACATGGCTGTGACGCGGGCGAAAGAAAAGCTATATTTATCGTGTCCCGAATACGACGGTGGCGGGCAGCGGACACTGGCCTCGTTTTTTATTGAGGAGACCGCGAAGTGTTTCAAAGGCGGGTTACCCACGTCAAGAAAAACTCCCGCCGAGCTTGTGCCGCCTGCGGAAGAATGGGCGCGCGACCGTGAGGTCCTCCGCGGATTGGCGGCGGTTCTCCGGGGCTCGGGGTTGCCAGGGCTTTTTTCCGAATGGTCCGCGCGAGAGGACATGAAGTTGGTTCTGGAGTACGTGCGGTCGAATGAAAACGCGCTTCTAAAGGACCCTAAGGTTTTGTCCTCGTTCGAAAAGATGGATAACATTTTCTCCGCGACCAAGCTTGAAACGTTCGCCACCTGTCCTTTTAAATATTTCGCGGACAGGATATTGCGGCTTGTGGATCCGTTCGCTGAGCACGAACCCCGGGAAATGGGGACGATCCTTCATGAGACGCTCGATGGATTTTATAAAGGACTCACGGAAAAGGAGAGACGGAAGGGAAGCTTTCTTGAGGATGCCGGGGCGGCGGAGGCGAAGCTTTTCCGTCTGCTTGAAACAGC
>PEWW01000155.1 GCA_002779345.1 Candidatus Omnitrophica bacterium CG07_land_8_20_14_0_80_50_8
TACGAAAGATAAACGTTGTTTTGGACGCACCAGCGCGCGACCCTTTCTGAGTAGCCAGAATTATTTTCTTTCAAATAGGCCTTGTTCATTTCCGTCGTGCTGGAACAGGCGCCCATATGAAAAATGCTTGTGATCTTTCCGTCGTACTCTTTTCTCTCAAGACGCTCTATAAACTCATTTGAATCTAGATACTTGTCAAATGAATGCTTCTTAAGATTGTCCCATTTGGGAGAGGATTTTGCCTCTTGGTCGACAATGATCAAATCTTTATGACCCAAAGCGTTAAATTTCCAAACTAGGGCACTGCCTATGAATCCGGCCCCTCCTGTAATTACGATCATAATAATATAACTCCAAATTTAGTTCATTACTCCTTAATTATAATAGAGTTACAACAAAGCCAATTGTAGCATATTTCAGCTTTTTGTGCTAAATTATTAGTTAAATCTCATTGAAATAAATAGTTATATGATGTATACTTTTAGAGAGAATTGCATAAGAGTAAATAACCAAGTATATTAAAAGGACATAGTATGATCAGAAAAAAAAGCCTTATTTTAAGGTTTATATCTGCCAGTCTTGCTGTGTTCTTTTTTCTCCAAGACATCTCATACGCCGCGCCGGCGGACCTGATAACTTCACAAGCGCCTCTTTCGCAGTTAATCTCCCAAGATCCGACTCTTTTTGAGGCCCCGCTCGGCTTTGTCACCATGAAAGAAGTTCACACGGGTACGAACGGCACATTTATTATACACATTCAGGACGCCCACTCAAATCTTTCCGGACAGGAAAATCTTGCCGGCGCCCTGAATGAGATCATGTCCAAATATGATGTGGACCTGGTTTTATCGGAAGGCGGTGTGAATGATTGCTCCTTGACGCCACTAAGAAAGATCGCCTCCAACGATGTTTGGAAAAAGGTCGCCAAAAGCTATCTGATGCAGGGAAAAATATCAGGGGAAGAATATTTAAATCTTGTCTCCGACCGCCCCATGAAGATCATCGGCATCGAGGACTTGGGGCTTTATCTCACCAGTGTTGACAACTACGGCAAGCTTGCCGGCAAAAGGGAAGATATCCTCCAATACCTTAAAACGATACACCGTGTTTTGGATAAATTGAAAACCAAGTACTATCCCCAAGAACTTTTAAGGTACGAAAAAACGAAACCTGCAGCCAAAAACCAAGCGGCTGAAATAAATTTTGAAGTCCAGTTCAAAGCGCTTCTGGGACTCCTGAAAGGCGAAGACGATCTCCAACGTTTCCCGAATATGCAAAAACTAAAGACTCTTCAGGACAAGGAAAAAATCATCAACTTCGAAGCCGCCAATCTTGAACAATCCGTGCTTGTAGAAGAGATCTTCCGAAGAGGAGGAAAAGAAGATCTTGAATCACACCTCAAAAAGATGGGTGAGATGAAAAACCAAAAAGCATCTCAATTGGCCTACTTTCAAAATACTTTAAATATTGCCAAGCAAAAAGGGATGGATATTGAGAAGTACGCGAACCTTGCTTTGTATCTGGAATACCTGAAAGCATTTTCCGAAATTGATCTGGACCAACTCTTGGATGAAATGACGAAGGCGGAGGACGGGGTTTATGTCCAATTACTCGGTGCTAAGCAAGAACCAAAGGATGCTCTCCTTATTCGTTCCATTGACCGCTACGTGGGACTTTTAGACACCGCCTACCAGATCCAGATGACTACCAAGGAATTTAACCTCTTCAAGGTGAATGAGCCAGACTTTGCTACGATTCCTTATTTGGCGTTTCTGAACAGAAAACTGGCCGAACAAGGTTATATGGACGATCTGCTTCCCTACAAGAGCCTGCTCGAGGACGGCCAGGCAGCGTTGGAAGAGTTCTATAACTCTGTCGATCAAAGAGACACCGTGTTTGTTCAAAACGCCGAGCGGATCCTCAAGCAAGAAAATAGAAAAGTCGCCGTTCTCATCACCGGCGGTTATCACACGTCTCATTTGAAGAATCTATTTCAGGAAAAAGGGTTTTCATATGTCGTCCTAACCCCTATTGTGACAGGCGCAACCGATCAGCAAAAGTATGAAAAAAGGCTTTTAGGCCCGATCCGGGGAGAAACAAAAAAAGTAGAAATCGTTCAAGGCGAATCCAGGTCTTCCGGTGAGTCATTGGGCAGGCTCGGCGCGGAATTTAAGTTTAAGAAGAAGAATGACGGTATAAGGGAGATTCTTGTACGCGTTTTGGATGCGGACGGGGCAATTGCGCCGGATGACATTACCCGCTTGGGGCAAATTCGTTCGGTGGTGGATTATAACTACGCCTTGCTTAAAGAAATGCTGTTCAGCGCTGCGATAGATCAGATCAGAAAAGGTAAGCAAGACCCGGACAGGGCAGAGGAATTGGCAAACGCCGCTGTTGCGGCATTGTTGAAGGAGATGAGCAATCGAGGGCAGTCGCCTAGAGGAAGTACGTCAAGGGCGGAGTTGGCCGCTGCTCCTGCGGCGCCCGGCGCCCGGCTGGCTCCGGGTATTTCAGAATCATTAAAACGAATGTGGGAGAATCGTCATTTATCCTATCTGAATCGGCACAGGGAGCAGTGCGAATGGGTCAACCGGAACGCGCTTCCCGAGATCGTTGATAGAAAATCCGGAGAGAAGATAATACGCATTTATGTTTTAGGGGCCAGTTATGGGGAGGAGATAGCTAGGGTCTATTATGAAACGCGAACGGCGCTTGAAAGAATTTTGGCCGCCAGGGGAGAAAGTGTGTCGGAGTGGAGAATCGAAGTCAAGGGTTTCGAGAAGGATCCACAGGTCGCGCAGCAGGGAAGGGCGAGACTCGAGAGTTTGAATTTTGTGCCGGGTCAGGGTGGTGAAGAATACTTGAGACAGGTGGTGGACTATCTTCGAGCGAACCGCCAAGATTTTAGAAACTCTATCGAACTCGTCGATGCGGATGTCAGTGTTCCGGGCACATTCACAAATCGAGACGCGCCGGATGAAGTAGTGATGAATGCGACGCTGGGATATTTGTCCGATGGAGATCGTGAGAGTTTTATTAAAAGGTTGTACCAGAATGATAAGTGGCACGATGCTTGGATATTTGGCACGGAGGCTTTTAGGTGGGAAACGAACTCGATGCCCGAAGGCAGGGTCTTGACACGGTTTGGTGACAGCTCAAGTGACTATTTTGCCCTAAGTCCGGCCTGGAGCGCAGCCAGCCTCCGCTCAGTCAGGTATCGAGTATCTGATCGACGAACTATCGAGTCGTTTTGGGAAGAGAATAACAGGAGGCGAGAGGCTGCGATGAAACTTTTGCGTCAAGACGATGGTTCATGGGTGGTTTATATGGACGTGAATAAACTTGGATTGAGAGATAGAGGTTACAGTTCAGGGGCGGCCGATCAATTTATCGTAGATTTGACACGAGTTGTGCAAGAGGCCGTTGGTCAGACGGACGTCGGTGGAGCCAGTTTTAGAATCGCCCGGCAGGACGATATTGTTTGTGTGGTTCTGCCCGGAAGTTTTGACCGCGTTGGCGCGGAGAAAGTTCTTATGGACGTTCAAAAGCGGATTTACAGCACCTACCGGCAGAATGCCTATGCCGCATTACCGCTCAAAACTCAACGAACCGCCGACGAGGTTCAGGCGCTTATAGACGCGCTGGGCGAAGATCCGCGTGTTTTATCGGTGGAGAATGCGAGCGAGGATCCGCAAGCTCCGGATATTCGTATTTTGTTTGACCGGCGAGGGTATCCCAATAGAAAAACAGCCCTGAGAGCTATTTTGGAACAGGCGATTCCGGGCGCTGGGGATACGATCGATGAGCCTCGATTCAAAAATATGTTCACTCCGTTCGCTCCCGCCGGAGCCATAAAATACAGTGAGGCCGTTCGGGGTCTTAGCCGGGAGAAGGCCGAAACAGAGGAGGCGTTTCTTGAACGAAAGTGGCAGCAGACCATGAAAGCGGCCGAAAATTGCCAAATTGCCGGAAAGGAAAGAAAGGCGCTCGTGACGATCGACGAAGAGGTAATAGAACCGCCGTCGCACGACCAGGGATTGGAAACGGATTTTTGTAATACTGATCAGAAGGAGGCGTTGGTACGATCCAAAGAATCTAGAATTGTGGAACTCGGTTCAATGAGGCGTCCAAACGGGGACGCCTATGCAATTGAAAAGGTGTACGGAGTGATCGAGCAAGAGGAATTATTTAAAGTTTTATTTGACTGCGTCGCCGATACGTCAGGTGAACAGAAAACATACATCATTCGCGGCCCGCCGGACCGGTTCTATCTTGTTCTGTCGCATGGTAATGGAACTGCCGATGTTAATTATGTGATATCGGGTTATGCGGTCAGGCCGGACAAGCAATGGGAATCTCTGAGTAAATCGTTTGAAGCGATCCGCAAAGTGTCCGGACGCCACCGCCGCGGGGATAACGAGTCAGTTTTCGGATTTAAGAGTCCCAACGATCATTTCGGCCATTTTTTTGGAAACGCGACGATCGGGTTGATCGCGTCAGGACTGCACACGGGATTTTCATCTCCGGAGAGCCATGATTCCTTGGCGGCGTTAGAGACCGCGAGGGACGCCATCAATGAAGTGTTAAGTGAGCGTGGGATCTTGATTGTGCTTGAAGCCTCCGAGTTAGCCATCGATAAAGACAGCGACATTGCCCAAAAAATGAAAGAGATGGACATCTTGGCTCAGGTCAGAAGCAGTGCAAGCATTGGTCTCCGATCCCAAGATGATCTGGAAAAAGGATACCCGGGCAATATTCCGCCCAGCGCCTCGGTGCGGAGCCGGACCGAAAATGAGGCTAATTGGCCGGGAATAGTGGAGGAATTCGAAGATGCCCGCACGCAAATGGGCAATAGGGCCTATCGGGCGATTGACAGCGAGAACAGGGATATTTTCATGGCAAATCGCTGGTTGCGGTCCGTGGTCATTTCTACCTCCGGCGCCCGGCTCGCCGAAAATACCGCGAAGCCAGGGACCACGGAGAAGCCCTTGCCGCAAAGAGTGGTGACGAGAATGTTAGAGTTAAAAACCTCAGTAGCGGCGCTTAAAAAGGCGGGTCTGACCGATGAATGGGAGCGCAGGTTGAGCGAACTCTATCCAAATTGGGGAGGAGTCGAGGAAATTACCAAACGCATTCCGAACAACTTGACAGAAGCCGATGCAGCGCGCCTAAGTACTGCCATTGAAGTGGCAAACACGATTTTGACAGGAAATAAAATGATCAAAAAAAATCATGACGAAGAACTCGCTGCCGCGCGGTTAACATCGCCGGACGGCCTGTTGTTCGTCTCTCAGTATGGCGCTCGTCTTTCTGACGTGGCATTAAAGGATATTCAACAAATCAGCGGTTTATCGAAAGATTCCCCGGAGTATCAATTTTTCTTAAGATTTGTCGAGGCGGCGATAAAGGAACGCAGCGTAACCAAAAAAACCCCTCTCTATGTTGCCGAAGAAAACGCGCTTTTAAGAATTGAAAAAACCCCGGACGGCGCGCAGGTATTTTTCTATCTCAACCCCGACGAAAACGCCGAGCCTATCGGGTCCGTTTCTTTCGGGAATCAGGAATTGGCCGCGGTCGCGCACGAGGCTATACACGAGGCTATAATGGAGGAATTCTCCGTGAAGGTTTCTCAAACGAGTTTGACGTTCGCGGAAGGGGTTCTCAGAGAAGAAGGCCAGGTCGATTCTTTGGCCCGGAAGTCCGTCGGTGCGATCTTAGGAAAAATTAATAACTCAATACCCGTTTATCACGTCATTAACCTTGACGATCGCCTTCAAAGCATTCCTCTCGAGCATCAAAGTGAGTATTTGAAAATATTTAAGGCCCGGATTGAGGCGTTTAGAAAAAATATCGCCAAAAATGGGCAAATGGGAAATGTTTCTTTCGGGTTCTACAGCTCTAATAAAGCCTTAATGGACTTTTTTGGTCGAGACCCATTCCCATCTGAACCAAACAGCCGTTATGTTTATCACGGCAAAGTTGGTACCCAATGGGGCATGATCCGGGGCGCGTGCAGGAGCATCGGATTTGAAGCTCCCAAAACGATCGGATTTACACCCATCACGACGGCCAAGGCGACTGGGTCTGAAATTGTGGTGTTGCCCACCGAAGGAGAAATGCTTCTTTCGACGCTCGTTGCCCGTTTAGATCTTGACAATGCTAACCTTAAACAAATTCAAGACGATCTGGATCGACTCATAAAGCTTCTTGTTAATAAGATATACGGTTCAGCCATATTAACCAAAGAAGGTTTGGCAAATCTTCAAACCTTTAATCCAAAGTTTGATTATCTGAATTTGGCCGTTCGTGCGATTGAAAAATTGACCATCGACCAGTTCATAGGGTACGCTCGCATGGCCCTCGAAGCTATCGGCTCCGCGGCATAACCCCACGCAAAACCCGCCCCACAAAATTTTCAATTTTGGTATAATAAGCTCGGGCATCATAAACAAAAAAAATTGGGAATAAATATGAAAGTCTTGATCGCCGGATGCGGGTATCTGGGAAAAGCGCTTGGGCGGAATTTGGTAGAGTCAGGGGTTATGGTTTGGGGTTTGAGGCGAGACCGCCTTGCGTTAAAATCGCTTGAGATGGTTGGTATAAAACCCGTTCAGGCGGATTTGACAAAGCCCGAATCCTTGGTACACCTTCCGAACGTTGACACCGTGGTCCTTAGCCAGGCGCCCTCTAAAAATTCTGATACTTATCACGCGGTGTACTACGAAGCCGTGGAAAATCTTGTTGAGGCGCTTCATCTAAAAAAACCCAAGCGAATACTCATGATCTCAAGTACGAGCGTCTATGGTCAACGGAACGGATCGTGGGTGAACGAAGGGACGAGCCCAGACGATGCCGGTTATCCGTCGAAGGAAGCTACGGCGAGGGCTAAAACACTGATAGAAACCGAGGAGCTGGTTTTGTCCGGAATAGTTCCTGCCATCGTATTACGTTTGGGAGGGATCTACGGTCCCAGACGCAATCGTCTGAAGGCATTGGCCGATGTAGGGGCGGGTTTGCCCGCCAAGGGCAAGTCCGCCTCAGGTGGAAAACCCGCCCCTACGGGTCAAGCATTCGTAAACCGAATCCATGTGTACGATGCGGTCACTGCGATACGCTTGCTGTTGGAGAAAGGGGTGCCAGGGGAAATATACATAGGAGTGGACAATGAGCCTTGCACCGATAATGAATTTTATTCATGGGCCATGGAAAATTTGCCTCTTAAAAAGTGCTCCGGCGCCCGTGCGGCGCACGAGATCCATGAAGGTTCAAACAAACGATGTACTAATCAAAAGCTCAAACAGCTCGGTTGGGATCTGAAATATCCTACGTTTCGGGAAGGGTATCAGTCGTTGATCGGCGAAATTGCGAAAATCGGAAAACAAAACTCCTAACCGTGTGCTGAAAAACCTGCAGTCTGCTAATCAATCTCGTGACGAATGCACTCGGCCATGGATGCCAACGCTTCCTCGGCAGCGGCTTTTGCGTTCGCAAATGAAAGCTCATGGACGTTTTCGACAAGAGGGATCAAATGGATATGCGCGTGCGGAACCTCAAGGCCCGCTGCCATCATGCCTACTTTTTTGCAGGGAACGGCTTTTTTGATCGCGCGAGCGATTTTTTTTGAAAAAATAATCATGTCGCCAAGATCTGCGTCCTTTAGATCAAAAATATAATCTATCGCTTGTTTTGGAATCACCAAGGCGTGTCCCGGGTTTATCGGCCGGATATCAAGAAAAGAGAAATATTTTTCATCTTCAAACAATTTATGACAAGGGAT
>PEWW01000117.1:0-1145 GCA_002779345.1 Candidatus Omnitrophica bacterium CG07_land_8_20_14_0_80_50_8
CATTCCTTTTTTAATAACGGTCTCCGGGACGGCGTGCAAGTCACAATAATATCCGCCGATAATACACAACTTTTAATGTCCTCGTAGGGTCGTAGTGACAGATGCTCGCCCGAAAGGCGTTCACAAAAACGCCGCGATTCCCCTTTCACAAATCCCCAGACACCGATTTCATCAAACGCGTAAAGATTTGTCATCGCATGCAGTTGATATTCCGCTTGAAAGCCTGCCCCGATAATCGACAGCTTATGAGGTTTCGGGTTGGCCAGCGTGTGGGTCGCCACGGCCGCGGCCGCGCCTGTCCGCATGGCGGTGATGTGATTGCCTTCAAAGATAGCCAACAAGGCGCCGGTTTTTTTTGAATTAAGAAGAATAGTGGCAATGACTGTTGGCAGGTTCAAGCGCGGGTTTGACGGAAAAACACTCACCCATTTGATACCGCAAACCCCATTTCCCATCCCCCCTATGTACGCGGGCATGGCTCTGAAGTCACCGGGCGCGCCCTTGGACAGACGCGGCAGATTTAAGTAAATCTTCGGAGGCATCGCCGTCTTTTTTTGAGAAATAAGCCAAAAAACCTTTTTGGCCAGACTGAAAGCCAATTTCTCATTTAGAACCTTCTTGATCTCTTCTTCTTTGTAGTAGGCCGCTTTCATTGCTTTTTCATTCTCGCGACAAGCGCGTTGATCCGCGTGGCGATACCTTTCAAATCATCTTTTTTGCGCACATGAATTTTGTGGTGAATATCGCCCTCCAGGATACGGTCCAGGTCATTTTCAAGCCGCTCAATAGGTCCCGCGAACCGGTGCGATATAACGACCGCGAAAATTAAAATCGTAATGGTTATGATCGGCAGTGATAACGCCAGCAAGGCGTTGACCTTGTCCAGAACCGGTACCAAGTTTGCCATGATCGCTTCCGGAAACGCCATCTGCTTCGCCAGAAGGTAAAAAAGCAGATGATACAGACAAATTCCGATCACTAACGTGGGCGCCAGCATCGCCACGATCACAACCAAAAGATACTTAGCTTGAATAGGATGCCTCATGAACCACTTAGTTCGAATGACCATAGGACCCCCTGTAATGTGACATTCCCGGGTCCTGCCGCTGATGGGTATCCCCCTCCGGCGTCACCCGTGAATGTCA
>PEWW01000117.1:1156-7694 GCA_002779345.1 Candidatus Omnitrophica bacterium CG07_land_8_20_14_0_80_50_8
ACGTTTGTATTAGCTCGCTTTGGTTTTAAGTGTAATTTCTGCAAAATCCGCCTCGGAACTCGTCCCTGTAGTATCTGAATCACTCATCAATGCAATCGCGCCGACCGGCTTGGTCGGCGGCCTTCCGTAGAGTTTCTCATAATCCTGAAAAACGTTCCTTTCCTCCGCGAACCAGCCTCCCTCTGCCGCGGGCGCAGGACCGCTTCTCAAAACAAAAAGTTTAATGCGGTCGGAAAAGGGGCTTGAAGCGACGGTTCCTGCGGGGTTTGTTTTGTCCCAGAGATACTCAATGACGTCTGATTTAAAAAAATTGGAGCCTGGAAAAATAACATAGATTCTGGCGGCAAAATCATCTTCGGTTTTATTGGATATTTTTTCAGGTTCTTTCTTCTTGGGGAACAAAAGCGCTCTCCAGCGCCATGATAAATAAAGATTTTTCGCCGCCTGGGCGTCTACCTTGACATACAGCCCTGAACAGGCATCTTTAGTTTTGGATTTTAAAAAATGGCGTCCCGTTTCGGATAACACTTGATACTGAGTAACCCCTTTGAATATTTTTTCTTCCCAGGCCTTCAACGATGCTTGGTTTTGAAATTGATACCGGGCAATGACCTGATAATTCGGAGCTTGTTGAATCGCAGAAGTCGGAGGTGTCGGCGCGGAAGTCTTGAGGGCCGTGGGTCGTGAGTAGGATCTTAATAAACAGAGAAAAAGCACCGCCTCCAGAAATAAAATAAGCAATAACGGGCGAAGCTTCACTGATTTGATCTGCCGTTTCTTCACAACCTATATCGGTTCGTGATGGGCATACGACGATCTCTGCCGAATGCCTTGGGGGTAATTTTTATTCCGGGAGGAGATTGCCGCCTTTTATATTCGTTGCGGTCAACCATCCGCGCTGTTTTTATTGCGATGGCCTTCGGAATGCCGCGCCGGACAGCCGCTTCGATCGACATATCTTTTTCTACATAAAGTTCGAGGAACCGGTCCAACAAACTGTAAGGAGGCAGTGTGTCCTGATCCGTTTGATCGCGCCGCAACTCCGCGGTCGGAGGTCGTTTTAAAATACTCGTCGGGATTACCGGGCTGGCACCCAGTGAATTTCGGTAGCGGGCCAGCCCAAAAATCAGTGTCTTTGGCACATCCTTGATAACCGCAAAACCGCCTGCCATGTCTCCATAGAGCGTGCAGTAACCCGTGGCCATTTCGCTTTTATTGCCTGTCGTAAGTACCAAATGTCCGAATTTGTTCGACAAAGCCATCAAAACATTTCCCCTGATCCGTGCTTGGAGATTTTCTTCGGTGGTGTCCGGCGGATGCCCGGAAAATACCCCTTTAAAAGCGGTCAGGTACTGTTTAAAAATTTTATGGATTCTGAACTTGAGACATTGTATGGATAAATTTTTTGCCAATAATTTCGCGTCTTGATAGGTTTCTTGCGATGTGTACGGCGAAGGCATGGTAACGGCCACCACGTTCTTGGGTCCCAGCGCATCGGCGGCAATGCAGGCTACAAGCGCCGAGTCAATGCCGCCGCTTAAGCCTACGAGTACTTTTTTAAAATTATTCTTTTGGATATAATCATGAGTTCCCAAAACCAGCGCCTGATAGACCTCCGCTTGATGGCCAAGCGGTGTCGGCAGACGCGCCGGTTTTTGTGACCCAAGATCAATCGTCAGGAAGTCCTCCATAAACCGTTTCGCTTCGCCCAATGTTCTGCCCGAGGCATTCACCGCCATACTGCCTCCGTCAAACACAAGCTCGTCCTGTCCTCCTACGAGATTATGATAGATCACCGTTGATCGTGTCTTAACCGCTAGATTTTTGATTAATTTCTGCCGTTCGGTTTGTTTATGCGTATGGTAAGGAGATGCGGATATATTCACCAGAAGGCTCGCTTTACCCCTGTACCCTCTCTGATAAACGTAACTATCTTTGCGCCAAATATCCTCGCAGATCGTGACGCTCAACGAAAAGCGTCCTAAATCCATGATGACCGGCACGGTTCCGGGCGTAAAATAGCGCCGTTCGTCAAACACACCGTAATTGGGCAAGTGGATCTTGTGGTAAATGGCCCTGATTTTTTGGTTCACGATTAAGGCCGCGGCGTTATAAAGTCTTTTCTTTTTGTCCCGATCGACAAAGCCGATAATCGCGGCAATCCCTTTGGTTTGGGAGACGAGCGTTTTTAAAATATTTAAATTATCCAAAACGAAGTAATCTTTATGAAGAATATCTTCGGGCGGGTATCCGTTGATTGCAAGCTCCGGAAATGTGACAAGATCCGCATGGGACTCTTTCGCGAATCTTAAGGCGGCGATGATCTTATCGCGGTTTCCTTCAAGGTCACCGACAGTCGTGTTGATCTGAGCGATTAAGATTTTAAGACGGGGCGTTTTCACGCGCTGCTTATTTCCTATTGACCAGATTCATGGACTCGCTGCGGGTCGCGCGGTCCGATCGAAACGCACCCAGCATCGCGCTTGTGACGCATATTGAATTCTGTTTTTCGACGCCGCGCATCGCCATGCAAAGATGCAACGCTTCAATGACGACCGCAACCCCCAGAGGAGCTAAAGTCTCTTTCAAACAATGAGCGATCTGATTGGTGAGGCGTTCCTGTACCTGGAGTCTGCGCGCAAACATATCCACGATACGGGGAATTTTACTTAATCCGATGATTTTTCCGTTGGGAATATAGGCCACGTGACACTTGCCATAGAACGGCAACAAATGATGTTCGCAAAGACTGAATAGATCGATGTTTTTTACCAGCACCATGTCATCATATTTTTCATCAAAGATAGCGCCGTTTAATATTGCGGAAGCCTTTTTTTTATATCCGCTTGTCAGGTACTGGTAGGAAGCCTCCACGCGGCGCGGCGTTTTTTTGAGGCCTTGACGCTTGGGATCTTCGCCGATAGCTGCGAGTAATTCGCGGGTAAGGTTCTCTATTTTCATTTGATTAATTTCATTCGGGCAACTAAACGATTATAGGGTCAACGGCGCGGCGTTTCAATACAAAAAATCGCCCTTTTGACCGCTTATCGCTAAGCAACCAAAAGGGCGAATTAACAATACGCTTACTTTACTCTAAACGAGCCTTTTCAGGATTAATGAGAGGCTGTTTCTTGGGAATCCAGAAAGTGAGCAGGTCAATTGCGCCCGCTCCCACTCTGTGAATTGTCCGACGAACTCCGATGGCTCCGCCGGCCACAACGCCCGTGAGCTGTTCACCGGTAGTTTTTCCCTTAGCGGCTTCCGCGTGGGTGTTATCCAGAACCTCCACCCAACCGGTAGACGCGTTACGAGAACCAACCTTCACGTTCTTAACCTGATCCGCGCCGTTGTTTGATCCGGTAGAACCGGCATCTGCAAACGCGGGCAAGCTAAATACCGTGGCCACTACGAACATTGACACAACCGCGATTAATTTCTTCACTTATGGTTTCTCCTTAATTTAGTGATGATAACCCGTTCGTTGGGTAATGTACCATAGTTGCCTTGATAGCGCAAGTAAAATTCAGAACGGCGAGACAGGTAGTAAAATCGGCTATTTTTAATAGTTTTTATAACACCTCTATTAATAAATTAAATTGTTTCAATAGCGTTACGCGTATTTAACAGTCCCCCCGCAACCGTCATTCTGAGCGAAGCGAAGCCTGCCTGCCGACAAGCAGGAATCCGGCTTTAAGATTCTTCGTCACCTGCGGCTTATCAGAATGACGGATTGCTGTGGCGGCACCCCAGGATAACGATTTTTGGAATCATACCTATCTGAAATTGAGACATTGAAGATCAACGTCAAAGTCTTTTTGTTTGATGTACGCGATGATCGCTTGAAGATCGTCAATTTTTGGTGATTGGACACGCACCTGATCTTCCTGGATTTGGGCTTGCACTTTGATTTTAGATTCTTTGATGCTTTTGATGATTTCCTTTGCTTTGTCCGACGGGATGCCGCTTTGGATGGTGACAACCTGTTTCACTGATCCGCCAACCATCCCGGTTTCGAGCGTCTCGAATTTTAAAGCTTTCAAAGAAACGCCTCTTTTTACGCATTTGGTCTGAAGCAGGTCGACGAGAGTTTTTAAACGGTATTCATTCTCAGTTTTAAGCGTGATGGTTTCTTCTATTTTATCAAGGTCGATCGAGCTGTCGGATCCCTTAAAATCAAACCGCTGGGCAAGTTCCTTTTTCGCCTGTTGTACGGCGTTGTCGAGTTCTTGGAGGTTTACTTCAGATACAATATCGAATGAATGGTCTTTTGATCCCATGGTGGCTTCCTCCCTTATAATTAATTTGTCGCGTAACGGCGGGTCAAAGTGAAAATATAAAGTCCTATCATGAAGGGACCCAAGAAAGCCTCCACACACGCCAAACCGCGGGAAAGAGCCGCGGCGCGCGGTACAAAATCGCCGAAACCGACCGTAGTGAATGTAATAAAACTGAAATACGTCGCGTCTACTAGTCTTAACCTATCCCCGGCCGCTGACAACGTAGGCTGAACGGCATTGAGCAAGAAATAAGCTAAAGCAAAAAAAGTATAATCACCAACGATGACACGATAACGCGATTGGGTTTGGCCGCGTAGCCCGACAACAGATCCATCAGTAAAGAAGGAAGATACCGGGAGTCCTTTTTCTCAAAAAAATACTTGCGCTCCATCGTCAGTTCTCGGTAAGCAGCCCAGCTGGCATCCTCATATAAGCCGCTGTTGTTTAAATAGTGCTTAAGCATCCGGTATGAATCACACGCCATTAGGTGATTGCTTTCCGAAATCGCCGCCTGCGTTTCCTTCGAAGGTTTTTGGGGGTCTTGAAAACTTTTTCTTTTAAGATGTTTGACGTTGTTGAATTCAGCGCCCCACAAGGACACGCCATAGAGGTGTGCTCCCATAAAATCCACGTCGTGCAAGGTGGACTCCGTCAAAGAAGCGTGTCTTATATCCGAATAAGAAAATGAGCAGTCGCGAAGAATGGCTTTCGTAAAATTGACGCCGTTTAAAGCGCACCCGACGAAATGACAAGATTCAAGACGGGCGCCGATCATGTCGGATTTGGACAGCTCACAGCCAATAGCCTCGCAATGTTTTAAATGAGCCTGATTGAAACACGAGCCGCTTAAATTTAGCCTGGAAAAATTAAGATCTTGCAACTGAGCCTTGCGCAGGTTGAGGCAAACGGATCTCTCGTCGGCTGTTTTAAGAAAACCCTCCACTTGCTTAGTATAATCGGCTTTAAATTCGAGATGAGTCCAGCAATGCTTGGAGAAACTGAGCGCGAATTCCTCACAAAGCAAGTGTTGGCAATTCGTGAGCGTGGTTTTTGGCGAGATAGCCATAATTTTAACGAGATGCAAGCAAGCCGAGAAGTGTCAGGCCCATTTGGCTTAGATCATGAACAACGCGTATTCCCTGGGATTCCAAAACCTTGATTTTTTCTTGCGCGGTTCCGCATTTACCGGAAACGATGGCTCCGGCGTGACCCATGCGTTTGCCTTTGGGCGCCGTTATTCCCGCGATAAAAGCGGCCACTTTTTTGCTCATGTGGTTCTTGATGAAATAGGCGGCCTCTTCTTCTTGAGAGCCGCCTATTTCGCCGATCATTAAAACGGCATCGGTGTCCGGGTCGTTCTCAAAAAGCGACAATGCGTCTATAAACGAGGTGCCTATCACGGGGTCCCCTCCGATGCCAAGGCAGGTGGTCTGTCCGAGACCGGCTTTCGTGAGTTGCCATACCGCTTCATAAGTTAATGTCCCGCTTCTCGAGATGACCCCTACACGTCCTTTTTTGTGAATGTAGCCGGGCATGATGCCTATTTTGCATTCATCGGAGGTGATGATCCCGGGGCAATTAGGCCCGATCACCCTCACATGCTTTGCTTTTGCGTATTCAACGGCGCGGATCATATCCAGCGTAGGGATGCCTTCGGTGATGCAGATGACAATCGTAATGCCTCCGTCGACAGCTTCTCGAATGGCCAAGTACGCAAACGGCGCCGGAACATAGATCATGGAAGCCTGCGCGCCAGTTTTTTCTACCACCTCTTTCACGGTGTTAAACACGGGAATAGTGCCTACGAACGTCCCGCCTTTTTTTGGCGTCACGCCTCCGACCAGTTTCGTGCCATACTCGAGGCATTTTTGCGCGTGAAAACTGCCGGCTTTGCCGGTGATCCCCTGACAAATAACCTTCGTATTTTTATCAATGAGAATCGACATGAGTTTTCCGATATTTGTTAGCTTCCAAAACGGCTGACTTGGCAGCCGCTTCAATGGTTGAGCACGAAATAATCTTAAGTTTTGATTGCTTAAGCAGTGCCCGCCCTTCTTCAACACGCGTGCCTTCAAGCCTGACAATGAGCGGCCTTTGAAGATTGATCTCGCCGGATGCCTCGATGACTCCCTGAGCGATTACGTCGCATTTCATGATGCCGCCGAATATATTCACCAGAATCGCCTCTACGCGTCTGTCCTGCAATATAATTTTAAATCCTTCGCGCACCTGATCCACCGTAGCGCTTCCGCCAACATCCA